>DVEB01000202.1 GCA_015295905.1 Synechococcales cyanobacterium M55_K2018_004 | reverse complement strand
AACCGCCGACACGAGGATTTTCAGTCCTCTGCTCTACCAACTGAGCTATCCCGGCTAGTCACTGAATTCTTGGAAGAGAGTTTCTGAAAAGTTCCCCTGAGTCAAGCAGCACTCTCAACTCACTCACTAAATCCAGCGCTTAACTAAAGTAGCAAACTTAGCGACATCTTGGCAAGCAATTTTTTACCAGTCCTGCACGTCGCGATTGCAGCGTTGGGGAACTGACTGACCAGAGTACCGCGCGATCGCCTACACCGGGCGCAGACGAGTCACTTTGAGGGTAAACCGACCTGCCCCCTGCCCACCGTAAGGCCGCACCCGCAGGATATAGTTTCCAGGCTGGGTGATGCGAGCAAACAACAGCGAGTTGGTCGTGCCATCGGGGCCGTCGTCATTTTCGCCAACCGTGGAACCGTCTGGTGCAATCAACGTCACGATGGTGTCAAATTCCTCGGAAACTAAGTCTATTACGACTTGATCACTGGCCTGAAAGGTCACAACATAATCGCGAGCGAAACCGCCAAATCCGGTGGGGATGTCCTTATTGGTCAGAGTATCTGTGATCTGATTACTGGCAGGCATCCGAATGGGGTTATACAATGGGGCGTCTTGAGCACGGGCGGAGAGTGCGCCGAGGCCCAATGTCAGAGCGGCAACAGGGATCACAGTAGCGAGGCGAAGGGGGGTCATCACAGGCTTGCTCATATAAGAATTTCGGCTTTAGTACTAAGCAATGCGACACTAAGCAATGCGACCAGTATGCCCCATTATGCTAGCCATCTCCCGATGAATCCGCAAATTACCCACGCAGTTCTTTTGCAGTGCTGCAACGCTCCCTGCGGTTCTCTCTGACGAGATTGTTGCAAGCCCCTACATCGCCGAGCAGGATGTACTACCTAGCAGGATCAGATCGAACCAGCAGACTCCTGCGAGCGATCGCCCAAAGGCTAAGATAGTGAAGAAATATGAATGGAAATCTCTGCTATGACTGCCAACGTCGAGATTTATACCTGGAGGAGTTGTCCTTTCTGCATCCGAGCTAAGGCTCTGCTGAAGAGCAAGGGCGTTGAGTTCACAGAATACGCCATCGATGGTGATGAGGTCGCCAGAGCAAAGATGGCCCAACGAGCTAATGGTCGTCGCAGCGTCCCCCAAATTTTTATCAATGATCAGCATGTGGGTGGCTGCGATGATATCTATGCGTTAGAGGCTCAGGGGAAGCTAGACGTCCTGTTGCAGGCATAAATTCTTGGCTGGGTTACGCCCGTGATTGGTTGCACCTGTGACTGGTTGCACCTGGGATTGATTGTGCGAGTGATGCGTTGCGCGGGTTTGGCTCGTCTGGCACCTGTTTCCTGTTGAGGAGTAGCTTGTGAAATTTGCCTTTATTATTGACCCCATTCAAAAACTGGACCCAGGACACGACACCAGTGTGGCCTTGATGGAAGCGGCCCAGGAACTAGGACATGAAGTTTGGATTACTGAGGCCAGTCACCTGAGCGTGGTGGATGGCAAAGCCTGTGCCCCGCTGAGGCCAGTCACCTTGAAGCCAGTGGCGTTGGTCAACGGGGCGTGGGTCGTGGCGCATCCTTGGTTCCGGCTGGGCGATCGCCAATTTCTGCCGCTCGAAACGATGGATGCGGTGTTCATGCGGACAGACCCACCCGTTAATATTGCCTACCTCTATGCCACCTACATTTTGGATTACGTTGATCCACGCCGCACCCTCGTGATCAATTCTCCCCACGGCTTGCGGACTGCCAACGAAAAGATGTATGCGTTGCAGTTCACTCAGTGCATCCCCAAAACCATCGTCAGTCACGATAAATCGGTGATTCGGCAGTTTGTGGAACAGCAGGGAGCAGCCGTGATCAAACCGCTGGGGGGCAAGGCGGGCGAGGGAATTTTGTTCATCGAACTGGGCGATCGCAACGCCAACTCTCTGATCGAGATCAGTACCCAACAGCACCGCACCCCCGTCATGGTGCAGACCTACCTGCCCGCCGCCAAGGATGGCGACAAACGAATTATTTTGCTGAATGGCGAACCGATTGGGGCGGTGAACCGCATCCCGACTGGCAGTGAGTTTCGCGGCAATATGGCGGTAGGGGGAAGAGTGGCCCAGGTTGAGATTACAGAGCGCGATCGCGAAATTTGCCAGCATCTCGCCCCCGTTCTCCAGCGGGATGGCCTGATATTTGTAGGCATTGACGTGATTGGCGGCTTTCTGACCGAGGTGAATGTCACCAGCCCAACGGGGATCCGCGAGATTGACCGACTCAACGATGTGCGCCTGGGCTTGCGGGTGATGGAGTGGGTGGTTGAGGCCAGAGGCAAACTCCCCGCGTCCTGAGCAGTTCTTGAGCTAGGGAGACACAGGGCGTCATCTGATCCCAATGTTTGATCAGGCTGCCGCAGTCCAACGATTTAGTTTGAGGCTTGAGAGAATAATTGCTAAATTTTCTAAAGGCACACCCAGCGGCCATTCCGCAGGAGCCATTTCGCCGCGTGACTAACAGCGGCTTGACAGCAACTCACGGCTAGCAACGGTCAGGGACTTGTGTGAAACTCAAATCCCCGCGATGCGTTACAGTGACCGTTAACATATCCACGGTGCGTTATGGCTGGCGCCTAACTTATCCTACGGTGGGGTATATGCTTTCATGACAAATTCCTGAGGGCCGCTCTTGGTTTCGTCAGGCGCTTGCGTCGTCACTCATGCTTTTGCCCACATTCCCAACGACGAGTTCCAACCAGAAACCCAGCGTCTAAGACCGGGGATGTCTTTGATACAGACCAATTGCTTGCAGGGAATCATCATCATTGCCATCATTGCATGATTGAGAAGCATCACAAAGGAGAAGCAGATGAGTCACTCAAATAACTCCCGACCCAAACGAGAGGGCATCAAGCGCCGCAAGTTCCTCAAGTATGGAGCGATCGCACTGGGCACCAGCGTTGCCACGGCCTGCACGGCCAATCAACCTCAGACTGAGTCTTCTGCTCATTCCACTGCTTCCCCCGCAGTCACCCCTGCCCGGTCGCCAGTGGCGGGTGAGTTAACGAAACTGGTTTACGGCACCAACTGGTATGCCCAGGCAGAGCATGGTGGGTTTTATCAGGCTGTTGCCACAGGGCTGTATCGTGATGCTGGCATGGATGTCAGCATCAAAATGGGTGGCCCGTCGGTAAATGGCACCCAACTGCTGGTGGGAGGAGCGATCGACTTCTTCATGGGCTACGCATCGGGGGCAATTCGGGCGGTGCAGGAGGGCATTCCCACCATCACCGTGGCTGCGATGTTCCAGAAAGACCCGCAGATCCTCATGGCCCACCCAGAGTCTGGGGCAAAGCATCTGAAGGATTTGGTGGGTAAGCCCGTCTTTGTTTCCCAGGCAGCAGCCCTCACCTACTGGCCTTTTCTCAAGGCTAAGTATGGTTTCAGTGACGACATGCGGCGGCCCTACAACTTCAATCCCGGTCCCTTCCTGGCCGACAAAAACTCAGTACAACAGGGCTATCTCAGTTCTGAACCCCTCGCCATTCGCAAGGAGGGCGGGTTTGAACCAATCGTTTTCTTGCTGGCAGACTACGGCTATAACCCCTATTCCACCACCATTGAGTGCAAGCGGGAATTGGTGCAAAAAGACCCCGATCTGGTGCAGCGGTTTGTCGATGCGTCCATCAAGGGTTGGTATAGCTACCTATACGGTGACCCCACGCCCGCTAACGAGTTGATCAAAAAAGACAACCCAGAAATGACGGACGAGCAGCTTGCCTACAGCCTTGCCAAGATGAAGGAGTATGGCATTGTGGACTCGGGAGACGCCAAAACGCTGGGCATTGGCGCCATGACTGATCAGCGCTGGCAGTCTTTCTTTGACACAATGGCCGCTGAGGGAGTGTTTGCAAAAGACACAGACTACCGTCAGGCGTATACCCTCCAGTTTGTCAACAAGGGGCCAGATGCTTACAAGCTCTCCTGACCAATCTGCTCTCAAGCCTGAGTTTTGGCTGAGGGGTGCGTGCTCTGCGCCCCTGAGGCCAACTTCATTCTCTGGTTCACTAATGCTCTTCTCTATCTGCCCATGGAGTCCCGACGATGAACCCCAGCCCTGCCTTCACCCTCAGCAATGTCAGCAAGGTCTACTCCAACGGCACGACTGCTCTGCATGACCTGAACCTGGCCGTCAGCGAGGGACAGTTCGTTAGCCTAGTGGGGCCATCTGGCTGCGGCAAGAGCACCGTTCTGCGGATTATTGCTGGGTTGGGCAAGATGAGCGCTGGAGACCTGTTTTGGGGAGGCACGTCTCAGCGTAAGTTGGCTTACGTCTTCCAGGAAGCTGCTCTGATGCCCTGGGCAACTGTGCAGGAAAATGTGCGGCTGCCGCTGAAGCTGGCGGGGGTTAGTCGGAGGGCATCAGAGGCTGCAGTGCGGGAGGCGATCGCCCTGGTGGAGTTGAAGGGCTTTGAAAACGCTTACCCACGCGAACTCTCTGGCGGCATGAAGATGCGAGTGTCGATTGCCAGGGCATTAGTGACAAAACCCCAGGTGCTGCTGATGGATGAACCCTTTGGGGCGCTGGACGAAATGACCCGTAGTAAGCTGAATAGCGATCTGCTCGATCTCTGGAGCCAGAAGCAATGGACCGTGATCTTTGTCACGCATAACATCTATGAAGCGGTGTACCTTTCCAATCGGGTGGTGGTGATGGCGGCGCGTCCCGGTCGCGTCGTGGCAGATATTCCTATTGATGCCCCCTACCCACGGGATCAGGAGTTTCGCACCTCAGCCCTCTACAATGCCTACTGTCGTGACGTTGCCCATGCCCTGGCAGGAGCGGTTGGCACTGCCTCTGAGGTGTCCTCTCCGATTAACTCCCAGGCCTCATCAACATCGACAATGTTTGGGTCTGTTGCTTAATGGCTACTCCAATGGTGAAGCTTGATGTATGTTGAACTTCGATAGTGTCTTTCGGCGGGACTCTGCCGATGCTGAGGCGGCATTGTTAGCCAAGCCGCGATCGCCCTTAGCCTGGCTGCGCTCCCCAGAGGTAGTAGCGCCCGTCTGCGTTGGCCTGCTGTTCTTGCTGGTGTGGGAATTGGGTGTGCGGCTGAGCGGCGTTCCGCCTTACCTGCTGCCTGCTCCCAGTGCCGTCTTGCAGACCATGATTGAAGACTGGGGGGAACTGTTGCCAGCCTTATGGGTCACTTTACAGGTGACCATTGTGGCCTTTGGGGTTGCAGTCGTCAGCGGCCTGTTGATTGCCATCCTGTTTACCCAGAGCCGTTGGGTTGAGCGGAGTTTCTTCCCCTACGCAGTCATTCTCCAAACCACCCCAATTGTGGCGATCGCTCCGCTGATCATTCTGTGGGTGCGGCAAATTGTTCCTGGCGATGGCTCCACCTTTGTAGCAATGGTCATCTGCGCCTGGATTGTTGCCTTTTTCCCGATCCTTTCTAACACCACCCTCGGCCTCAACAGCACAGACCACAACCTGATTAACCTGTTTCAACTCTACCGGGCTAATCCCTGGCAAACGCTCCTCTACTTACGATTGCCCAGTGCCATGCCTTACTTTCTGGGAGGACTCCGCATCAGCGGCGGGCTGGCACTCATTGGTGCTGTCGTGGCGGAGTTTGTGGCCGGCACTGGGGGCACCCGCACTGGGCTGGCTTATCAGATCCTAATGTCCAGCTTTAACCTGCAAATTCCTCGCATGTTTGCAGCGCTGTTGATGACCACTGGCCTCGGTGTGCTGATTTTTGTGGTGTTGACCCTGGCCTCCGATTTTCTGCTCCGCCACTGGCATGAGAGTGCTGTCCAACGCGAAAACTAGCGAGCGCATGAACATTCCCACCACTGACCATTACCTGCTCAAGCATGCCCATGTCCCCCGACCGCTGTTGGGTCATCAAGCTGCTCAATTTCCGGTGGCTGAAGGGCTGGCCGCGTTCGACAATCTAGTTCTGGTCGATCTGGAAATTCGGGGAGGGGCGATCGCCGCAATTCAATCATCTACTCAACCATCCATTCGTCTTTCATCGGCAGCATCCTCACTGCCATCAGCAGAGACGTCGAGTCGTGTGCCACCTGTAGCCTCCCCGCCTCTGCCCACAGTCGATCTGCGGCGTGGGATGGTGTGGAGTCGGTTTGTTGATATGCACACCCATCTTGATAAGGGGCATATCTGGGGACGTAGCCCTAACCCGGATGGAACGTTTGCCACTGCCTTCCACACCATCCTGCGCGATCGCGAGCGACACTGGGACTCCGAAGATATCTACCGACGCATGGAGTTTGGCATCAAGTGCAGCGTTGCGCATGGCACCGGAGCCTTGCGGACTCACATTGATGCCTACAACAACCAGGCCAATATCAGCTTCGGGGCCTTCAAAGCCTTGCAGGAGGAATGGCAAGACCGCATCACACTTCAGGCTGCCTCGTTGGTTTCGCTCGACTATTTTCTTGGCCCCCAGGGAGAAACCCTAGCAGACTTAGTCGCACTGGTTGGGGGAGTTCTAGGTGGGGTAGCGTTTCCCAATCCCGACCTAGACGCTCAGTTAGATCGGGTGTTTGCCCTAGCTCAAGAACGGGATTTATCGCTGGATTTCCATGTAGATGAGAGTGGCGACCCGGCAGACGATGCGCTGGAGCGGGTTGCCCTGACAGCCCTGCGCTATAACTTTACTAAACAAATTGTCTGCGGGCACTGTTGCAGTTTGGCGTTGCAACCGCACGACCGCGCACAACGCACAATTCAGCGAGTGAAAGAAGCAGGAATTGGCATTGTCAGCCTGCCCATGTGTAACCTCTACTTGCAAGACCGTAACCAAGTGGCGACGGGACGCCAGTATCGCGGTGCAACTGCCGCGGACACAACCCAGCAGCAGGACGCAGCACCCACCCACACCCCCCGCTGGCGCGGCGTGACGCTGTTGCACGAACTCCACCACGCCGGGGTGCCAGTGGCGATCGCCAGCGACAACTGCCGCGACCCCTTCTATCCCTTCGGCGACCACGATATGCTAGAGGTGTTTCGCGAGGGAGTTCGGATTGCCCACCTCGACTCTCCCTATGCCGACTGGAGTCAGGTCGTCACGACTACTCCGGCACTGCTGATAGGACTTCCCCAGGCTGGCCGCATTGAGGTTGGCTGTCCTGCTGACTTGGTGCTGTTTCAGGCGCGCTCCTTTAGCGAGTTATTGGCGCGATCGCAGCATGACCGCACCGTCCTGCACCGGGGTAGACCCATTGACACCACCCTGCCCGACTATGCCGAACTCGATAGTTTGCTCGTTCCCTAAAGCAATGTGAATTTGGAACAGCAAGGGTTTTGGGTCACCGCGCTCGGCGCAGTGACCCAAAACCCTCTTCACCAGAACTGACGTTAAAGACGTTAAAGACGTTAATGGCCCGGAGGCGAGACTGCTACTCACGCACCTCAACCAGTAGCCCTGTCCACAAGTGGGGAACATTGCCGTAGTAATCAACCGCCTTGATCTCGTACTCCCGCAGGTGTCCATTGTCTTTCAGTTGAATGCGATCGCCTGGTTTCACACCCTTGCCGTAGGCTGTCATGTAGAACTGTTCGCCTGGTTCGGCCTCATTGTGGGCTAACGAGAAAAAATAGTGCTGTCCGCGCACCTGCTGAGTGTAGTCGTGGACTCGTAACGATGAAGGGCTGCGGTAGATGGGCAGGCGGAACGGCAGGAAAAACATAACAAACCCTCTAGCATTGTTGTGCCGGAAAAGGCATTTCTTGAAGACGCTGATTTCCCGATATCGCGGTTCTCGTCTTGATGAGAGACCGTCAAACAGCGCACGATCCTAGTCGTTAAGGGATGAAGTCGTGTAGTCACAGACCACGCCACCGCCAGCCGCGATAGCCACCGAAGGAATCCTGCTAGCAACTCCGTCGGTTATTGATTGAGTCAGTCATTCATGCCAGAGGTCTTGTACTTCAAGGACTATCAGACTTCACTTTGGCGGAACAATTTAGCCAAGCTTATTATGCCGCGTCTAACAAGGTAGCTAACATTTTCACCGAAATTCTCACTCTGGCCTTCTGTCGTGGTGTTAGCCCACCGATGGGGAACTCAACACATCAGAAGCAGGCATATCTCACGTTGCGGTGCGCTCCCCTTAACTGCTCCAGGACGCTGACACAACATCAGATCTGGTTCAGCAGGGTTTGGGACACCGCGCCGGGCACAGTGCCCCAAACCTCTCGCTGTTCCATACGCGACGCGCACGGAACAGCAAGGGTTGCAGCGTATCCACAATTCACGTTACACAACAAAGCTACCCGTTTCGCCTTGGGAAGCTTGCCGACTGCGGGCATCGTAATATAAGTCTTCCAGGGAGATGCTGTAGAGGGCTTCTTTGAGTTTCTGGTGGAGTCGTTGCCAGAGGGTGAAGGTCACCCAGTCTCCCGTCTGTTCTATGTCGGGTGTGTGGCGAGGGAGTAGTTCAATGGTTTCACCGACGGCATCCAAAATTTGACCGAGGGAAATTTCAGCGGGCGATCGCGTCAACTGATAGCCCCCTTGGGCCCCCCGAACCGATTCAACCAATCCGGCGCGGCGCAATTCAATCAGCAACTTTTCCAGGTAGGGAGCCGGTAAATCCTGGCGTTGGGCGATCGCACGTACCGATGTAGGGCGATCGCCTACACTGAGAGCCAGATCCAACATCGCCTTAACGCTGTAATGTCCCTTCGTGGTAAGTTTCATTCGACAAAACAAAGTAGAATCCACCGCACTACCGCGCTTTGCACTGAGATAGAATCACCGTTTTTGTTGAGAGCGGCGCTTGGCGCGGCTTTCAACAAACACTTGCACCTCATGCGCTTGCAACGCACTGTATTTCTGGGGTTTGTGAGCAATCTGCCAAATTAATGTCTGCTGTAAATTCCGGGATCGTAGCAACAGCATCCAGAATATCCGATGTTGCGTTGAATTGGAGTTTGAACAAGGGTGCAAAAAATCTGAGATGCTTGCAATGCAAGCATCTCAGATTTTTGCCACTTCAGTAGGGGGTTTCCCTCAAAACGTGTTTTACAGCATGAGCGCGTAGCGCCATAGTTTTCTTGCATAAGTGGTTGTGCGACACCATGGCGTAGTCACTGATGCAAGAGAGCCAGCATCCAGAAGCGGTCTAATGATTGAAGACAAAAGAATATCCAGCGTACTCATCGCCCTCATACAACACAACAAACCAGGTCTGGGGGTCAAAGGCGAGGGGATAGGCTTCGCGTTGCGCTGGAACTCCCGCTCGCACCTCCACGTCTGCCAAGCGACAATAGGGTTCGCTGATGATAGCCTGAATCACTTGTTTGCGATCGCGCTCTGGCACCTGCAACAGTCGAGCCAACTCGTTCCGCGACAACACCGACTGGGGTTGCACAACCTCCTGGCAAACATTGTTAGGTGGTGCAGGTTTAACTATTTCCCTCAGGTCTACTAGGAGGCCAACCAATGCCAGCATTGACCCACCAGCCATGAGATAATTAGCGGCCTGAGGTTTGCGCGATCGCCCCTGGCGGCGTGGATGCCACTCGGCCAACGCTGCTTCTCCAACCAAACCGCTGACTGGGGTTGCCAGCGATCGCTGCTGGGAGTGGGACTTACGGCGCTTCATCGTGACCACCCTCCCGCACCAAGACCAGACAAGACAAGACAATCAGTAGCCAAGCTGCGCCAAGAATAATACTCATAGCCGACCTCCAATCCATAAACCTAGGACAATAAGCAATAGACGATAGCCCAGCAACAAACTGAGCTGAGGCAGCCGGTTTGCCAGCACGACTGCAATGCCCGCCGGACTGCATAGCAGCAGGACAACTGGCCCCCACAGCCAGGGAAACCACAATAACAGCAGGTCAGCCACTACTCGTAGAGCGATCGCTCCCGCCATCACAACCCCCGCATCCAGCAAAGCAAGCAGAACATCACTAGGTGGACTGAGCAATCGCTGTACCCCCCGCACCGCCCACTGCCGCGATGCCGAGCGGTGAGAGGGGAGGGAATCATAGCGTTGCAGTGCCCGAGAACGAGTTTGCATCATGGTCTTCACTATGGCTCTAGGGAACAGGTTAGGAGCCTCATCATCCGAAGGCTGAACTGCTCAGCACCTTGATTCAGCACCTTGATCCAGTTGATTCATCAAATGGATTAATTAAATGGCTGATCGTAACTACTCAGGCGATTTGCCAAGTGACGAGACGCCCTCATCCCCCGAGAGCATGTCACCTTTGCAGGCCCTCGTCCCCTAGCCGCTGCTCCCTACTTGGGAGCAGGGGAGCCGAGCCTCTCAAAGTTCTTCTCCCAGGTTGGGAGAGGGATTTAGGGTGAGGGCAAACGTAACATACACCCCATCCTCCAACCTCTGCGGCCAACCTTGGGAGCAGGGCAGCCAGCCTCAAAGCCTCGCTCCCAAATTTGAAAGAGGGGTTTAAGAGTGGAGCTGGCTTCCTGCCGGGTGGGCAGGCTGAGTCGTTACGTTTAATCCATTGGGTGACAGTACAAAAATACTATATAAGTACATCAGTACTATATCAAAAAAGTCTAGATGTCATCCCGCCAGGGCAAAAATTGCAAGCATCTGTTACAACCCCAGCAATTGCCAATCGTGGGACTGAGTGCAGAATTTTAGGCTCACGCCAGTCGTTAGCCTCGATTAGGAACTCCTGGTTACAGATTGCATCAACTCTTTCATCTCAAACTACTGTCAAGGTAAGTTGTAGGAGCAGGACGGTGCCGTCGGGCAATTGCCTAACCCAGAGTGATAGCCCCATAACAGCACAGCCATAGCACTGTAGCCATAGCGCTTCAGTAAGCAACAGGGGGTTGAAACGATGTCCCCCCGTGGAAGCAGTGTTGAATGTACTGCTTGATTGTGTGTCTTGGTTGATTGAGAAACGCTATAAACCAAATCATCAAAATGAACCCAACTATTTTTCATCAGGCATTCCCGGTTAATAATCTGCCAAAGGCAAGAGAGTTTTATGTGAATGGCCTTGGTTGTGAACCAGGCCGGGAAAACAACACATCCCTCATCCTCAACTTATACGGACATCAAATCGTGGCCCACCTCACCTATGAAGTCTTGAAGCCACAGCGGGGGGTTTATCCCCGTCATTTTGGGTTGATTTTCACGGCTGAGCAGGACTGGGAAGCCCTGCTGGAACGGGCCAAGCGTCAAGGACTAGAGTTTTACCAACAACCCAAGGAACGCTTTGCTGGTTCCCCTCTAGAGCATCGCACCTTCTTTCTGGAAGACCCCTTCTTTAATCTTTTGGAATTTAAGTTCTACCGCCACTTCAGCGCTATTTTTGGCGAAGCACAGTACCGTGAAGTGGGCGATACGGCCACAGAACCTGTTCGCTAACAGCAATTCTCGTTTTAGCCCTGAGGCTTGGCTCTTGCCTACCTGTGGCCTCCTGAAACTGGAGCTTACGTGGCATTCCAGATCTTTTCGTG
Organism: Synechococcales cyanobacterium M55_K2018_004; assembly: GCA_015295905.1. Lineage (GTDB taxonomy): Bacteria > Cyanobacteriota > Cyanobacteriia > Elainellales > Elainellaceae > DVEB01. The sequence continues at coordinate 34,476 of DVEB01000202.1, read as the reverse complement.
CTACAGCACTACACGCCTAGGTAAGGACAACGCGTTTTGTAGGAAACCCCGCGGCGCGGGGTTTCCCACAATTTTTTCTACCGCATGAGCGCTTAACCCCAACTAACGTTGTTTAGTCCACACTGGAGGTGAGTTGGGCAGCGGCATTAAAGGATTGGCGAAAGATGCCTTCAATCACCAGCAGCGCAGTCACTAGATCAGCAAAGGCCAACATAACCAGAATCACCATCTGATATAGTGCAGCGGTGAGTGGGTCGGCCCCGGCTAAGATTTGTCCGGTGATGATGCCGGGGAGAGTGACCACACCAACGACTAACATCTGATTCAGGATGGGGATCAGGCTAGCCTGGATTGCTTCGCGGCGGAGTTGCTGGACGGCCTGACGCGGGCTTGCCCCCAGACAGAGATGGGTCTCTAGGTCAAGACGACTGGTTTTCAGCGTCGAGACAAACCGCTCTCCGGCGATCGCGGCGGCATTCATAGCGTTTCCCAGGACAATTCCTGCGAGGGGAATCAAATATTGCGGCTCATACCAGGGGTCGGATTGCACCACTAGCAGTTGCACATACGTTAGGGTGAGCAGCGTACTCAGGAAAATCGCACTCCCCACCAGCCATGTGAGTGCAGGGATTTCCTTGCTGATCCGGTTGCGGGCTACCAGGGTTGCCGTCAGCAGCATCACCCCCAGCACCGCCAGCACCAACCAAGGGTCGCGCAGGGTAAACACGGTTGCCAGCAGGTACCCAACGACAAGCAGTTGCACCACAGCGCGGCAGGTTGCCATCAACAGTCGCCCTTCGAGTCCCAGCCGTTGCCAGAGAGATAGACCCAGGGCGATCGCCATCAGCCCTAATGCCCAGATAATCTGCGGAATTCCCAGTTGAGCCGGAGCCATGCTGCACCAAACCTCTCAAAGATGCCTCTAGTCTACTGCGTGTAGCGCTATAACACCGGCAACGCGGCTGAAGACGAGGTGTAGGGGCACGCCCCACAGCCGCCGTAAACAGCACTTCAGGTGCCATATCTGTCACAACTTAGGTCGTGATTGTCTAGTCCATGGGCGAAGATAATACAGAACTATTTTTTTGAGTGGCGCGTGAATTCTATTCCTCCCTTGGATCTGACTCAGCAGTACGAAACCATTAGTGATGAGGTGAATGCTGCAGTACTAGCGGTACTGGCATCAGGACAATACATCAACGGCCCGATTGTGGCCGACTTTGAACAGCAGTTTGCTCAATACATTGGCACCACAGAGTGTGTCACCTGCAATTCAGGGACCGATGCCTTGTTTCTGGCGATGCGGGCTTACGGGATTGGGCCTGGCGATGAGGTGATCACAACCCCATTTACGTTCTTCGCTACGGCGGAAATGGTCACTGCGGTAGGGGCTACGCCAGTGTTTGTAGACATTGACCCCGATACGTTTAACTTGAATCTAGATTTGATCGAAGCAGCGATCACGCCTCGCACCAAAGCGATCGCCCCAGTCCACTTGTTTGGGCAACCCGTCGATATGACGCGCCTAATGGCGATCGCCCGAAAACACAGCCTGCTGGTGATTGAAGACTGTGCCCAGGCCACTGGCGCGACTTGGCAGGGGCAACGGGTGGGCAGCATCGGGCACATCGGCTGCTTCAGCTTCTTTCCCACCAAAAATTTGGGAGCCTGCGGCGATGGCGGCGCAATTACTACCAATGATTCGGTAATTGCGGCCAAGATCCGGATGTTGCGAGAACACGGCAGCAGGCAGCGATATTACCACGAGGCGATCGGCACGACCAGCCGCCTGGATGCGCTGCAAGCAGCAATTTTGCGCATCAAGCTGCAACGGCTTGACCAGTGGAACGCCCAGCGACGGGCAGTCGCAGCCTACTATAGCCAGTTACTCACCCCGCTGCCTAACTTAGTAACACCCACTGTTATTCCTGGAGGTGAACACACCTGGCACCAATACACCATCCGCCTCACCGCTACAGATGGCCAGACGACAAGGGATGGCAAAGTGCGCGATCGCGTCAAAAGCTTCCTCCAGGCACAAGGCATCAGTAGCATGATCTACTATCCTGTGCCGTTACACCAACAGGCCGTTTACCAATCACTTAACTACCAACCCGGACAATTACCAGTTGTGGAACAGGTCGCCCATGAAGTGCTGTCTCTGCCGATGTTCCCTGAACTGACCCCAGAGCAACAGGAACGCATCGTCTATGCCCTCAAAGACAGTCGAGACCAAGGAATGTTTTCACCATGATGGAGTTTCAACCTCCTGCTCTGCAATTCCTGACGCCGGAGGAGTCAGCCCAGGTTGATAGTGCCCTGCTGACTGCCCAGGAAAAGTTTTCCACACGGGTGGCCCTCTATTCTCTGCGGGCGCTCAAGCAAATTGCCTCAGCAACGGGGGAGGCGATCGCCCAACTCAGCGTTGACCAGGTGGCAGCCTGGGTTGACGCCGACCCCACACTGGACCCCGACCAGGGGTTTGATGCTGGATTTCGCACCTTCTTCAGCCAACTGGTATTTGCGTCCCTACGCCCCCTCTCCCAAGCAGCCCAGATGGCAGGTAAGCGCATCGAAGCCCTAACCCCAGCCGAAGTCATCGCCTGGTTTGAACAGGAGTCAAAACGGCGCTTGCAGCAAGACCAGGGGTAAACTCCTCCGCGCCAGAGAGTTCCTGGGCAAATGAGAAAGCGGGGGCGATCGCTACAGCAACTTGGCAGACTCGTAGAGTTGTTGAACGATCGCCAAAATTTTGTCGCCGTAGTTGGGGTCTGCTGACCAGCGGCCACTGAGTTGGCCTACCAAGGGGGCGATCCCGCGCGCCACAAAGCGGAAGCGGGGGTCTTCAACACTCTGCACCAAGGGCGCTGTGCTGGCGTAAGCCTTGAGGTGCTGGATATGGGCACGCACACCAATGCGGGGGCTACTGAACACAGCATCACGCCCACTGCCACTGACATCTCCCAAACCACCAAAGTTATTTTGTTCGGGGCGGAGGTCGCTGCCAAATAGCACAAAGTTTGTCTCCAGACACATCTGGCAGAAGGCAATGTCGTAGTTAACGCCTTCAATCGTGGCCTCCTCTCGGTAAAACCGTGCCAGACTGGAAAAACTGCCCAGATCGCCGCCATGATTTTTTTGTAGAAAGACGTTGAGCTGGGCTTCAGTAGTGAGGCCAATTCCCATGATCCGGTCCAACTGGCCTGGGCAGAGGCGGGCATTGCGCAGAATCACCGTCCGGGTAGCCGCGTCCCAACTGACAGAAACCCCAAAGGGTCGCAGTTCGATGGCCTTGACGAACACCACATTGCGGTAGGTCACCCGACGAATATCCGTTGACCCGGATAGGTCGATCCCCAACCGATCCACCAAGTCGATGGGGATATAGGCATTGCCATTGATGATAATGCCCTTTTCATCGTAGATCCCGCCATTGATGTTGATGTCGATGGGGGGGTAGGTTTCACCGGGCTGATTGCCGCCGCTCTCGGCACGGCTCCAGGACGCCAGACCATCGGCAATCCCCACAGCGAAGTCGCGACGGCGATCGCGCAACAGCACGCGATCGCTCTCGTTCGTCAAAAACCCTAACTGCATATAGAGCGACGGCACCACAATCTGCCGAGTAAAGGCCAGACTGCCCATCCCCGATTCTGTATCTGGTCTGGCCCCACGGCTGGGCAGTTGGGGAACTCGCCGCAGCAGAGCTAGCAGCAGCAGTTCTGCATTGGCCCGCCGCTGCTCATTGTTAGCAATATAGAAAACCGATGCTCCCCGTACATTGGGATTGGATGAGCCATCCATATGGAGTTCGAGGGCCACATCACCACGGGTGGCGCGGGCATTAATCCAGTTCAGGGTTTGGGCAGCACTCAAGTCATCGGGGACAGAGAGCACCTGAAAATTGCGGTTGCGTAGCTCCGCCACCACCAAATCGCGGGTTAGGATCATCTCCCTCGCCTCCGTAGTACCGCCCGCAATTACCCCTGGATCTACCCCAAAGCTCTCTGTGCCGCCATGCCCCGCCGATATAAAAATCCGTCCCATCGTTTACTATCCTTCCCCTGACTCTGCAAGAGTCGCAGCACGAAACCTCTGGTAGATTACCCGAAATCGAGGCATTCAGCCAAAATTTTCGGCTGATTTCCAATACTTTTCGTCCTAACGCCTCGTCCTCACGTCAGCCTTGCGAGTATGGCTTCGTCCAACTTCAAGCAGGGCCGGTGGGGGACACGGGGAAACCGATTGACTGGGTTTTCATTAAGTCTGGTTGAACCACTAATAGAGTTTAGCTAGGATTGTATTACACCACTGCTAGTGGTGTTACGGCAATAGAGGGGAATGCGTCAGAGCAAAACGCTGTGGCCATCACGTTGGTCAGGGCGATCGCGCCATCGCCGCTGCGCTCTCCCCAAAAAGCGCCACAATAGTGACAAGTATCGCTCCTAGGATCAGTGGCCTCCCAAGGCTGTGGTTTTGGGGCAGTCGGCGCCCCCCTCAGTGTTGTGGCCAGTTAGTCAGCAGCACCCCGCCTGCACCCGATTGCCAAACCCTGTTTTCTGCGGTTTCCTGAGTCTCCCTCCTAACTTCACTGCCGCCACGCCTGTTCCCTCTCCCTTCTGTGTCTCTATGGCCTTCACCACTCCCCGCCTCCACCCCGACACCATTGAAGCCGTCAAACAGCGGGTCGATATTGTCGATGTGGTGTCTGATCATGTCGTCCTGCGCAAGCAAGGGAAGGACTTTGTGGGGCTATGTCCGTTCCACGACGACAAGTCCCCCAGTTTCAGTGTGAGCCCCAGCAAGCAGTTTTACTATTGCTTCAGTTGTGGAGCCGGGGGCAATGCTATCAAGTTCTTAATGGAATTGGGAAAACGCCCCTTCAGCGAGGTGGTGCTTGACCTAGCCCGTCGTTATCAGGTGCCTGTCAAAACTGTAGAACCTGCCCAACACCAAGAGTTTCAGCGACAACTCTCCCTGCGGGAGCAGCTCTATGAAGTGCTGGCGCTAACCACCCAGTTCTATGCCCATGCCTTACACCAGAGCCAGGGGGCTGCCGCGCTTAATTATCTGACGCGATCGCGCCGTCTGACGGCAGAAACTATCCAGCAGTTTCAGTTGGGCTATGCACCAGGGGGGTGGCAAACGCTCTACGGGTATCTGGTAGAGCAGAAGCGCTTTCCCGTCGAACTTGTGGAACAGGCGGGGCTGATTGTGCCACGTCAGGGGGGGAGTGGCTACTACGATCGGTTCCGCGATCGCCTGATGATTCCTATTCACGATTTGCAGGGGCGCGTGATCGGGTTTGGCGGACGCACCCTCAGCGACGAACAACCCAAGTATCTCAACTCCCCTGAGACTGAACTGTTTGACAAGGGGAAAACCTTGTTTGCCCTTGACAAGGCCCGTACTGCGATCGCCAAGCAAGACCGGGCGATTGTGGTCGAGGGCTACTTCGATGCGATTGCCCTGCACGCCGCCGGAGTTACCAATGTCGTCGCTTCCTTGGGGACGGCCCTCAGTCTGGCCCAGGTCAAACTCTTGCTACGCTACAGCGAGTCTAAGCAGGTCATCTTCAACTTTGATGCAGATGCTGCCGGACAGAAGGCTGCTGACCGGGCGATTGGCGAACTGGAGGCCCTGGCCTACCGGGGGGAGGTGCAGCTGCGTATCCTCAACCTGCCGGCGGGCAAAGACCCCGATGAATTTCTCAAAACCCACACCACCGCTGACTATCAAGCCCTCGTGGAAGCGGCCCCCCTCTGGCTCGACTGGCAAATTCAAAACCTGCTGCACCATAAAGACCTGGAGCAACCCGACCAGTTTCAGCAGGCCACCCAGGCGATCGCCGAACTGCTGGGCAAACTGCCCAACCCTGCCCTGCGGACCCACTACATCCACCAGTGTGCTGGTCTGCTGAGCCAAGGCAGTGCGCGGTTGGCAGTGCAACTCGAGCAAGACCTCCGCACCCAGGTGCGGGGGCAGCGCTGGCATGGGCGATCGCAAAAGTGGCAGACCACGGGCGATCGCACCCTGCTGGAAGAGGCAGAGGCCCAACTGCTCCGCCTCTACTTGCACCTGCCAGACTACCGCGCCACCATCCGCACAGAACTGGAAACCCACGACCTAGAGTTCAGCCTGTCGCACCACCGCTTTCTCTGGCAACACATCCTCACCCTCGAAGCCACTCACGCCTCATCTGCTCAGGCCACTCTCCCTGCTACTGACCTCATTCCCTTGCTGCAAGACTGCCTCAGCGACCAGCCCGACCGCCTACACCAGCTCTATCCCCTCTTCCAGCTTGAGGAAAAAACCAAGCGTGACCTGCTGCGGGCCCCCCTAGTGATCCGGGCGGCGATCGCCTGCATGGAGCGGGTGTTTTGCGAGAAGCGTCGCCGTCACTTCCTAGAACTCTGGCAATCCACAGACTGGGCGGCTGAACCAGCCCTGGCTCAGCACTACCAGCAACAGGTCTACCTAGAGAACCAACGCATCGCCGTACTCGACCGCGAACAACGCCTCACCACCTTTGCTGACTTGGCCCAGCTTCCCTGGATTGGCGAGTTCTACCAAGAGCTAGAACAGTGAGCCCCAAACATCAGGTCTGGTTAAGTGGGTGGTGGAGCATCACGCCCGGCGCGGTGCCCCACCAGTCTTGATTTTCCGTGCTCGGCCCGCACAGCAACGTGCAGGCTTTCGAGTAGCCTGAATTCACGTTCAACCATCGTCCAATCGTCCAAGCCCAAAATAGTCCAAGCCCAAAATAGTCGAAATCTGGACGAGGCTAATCACACAGTAAAGTCTTGCGAGTCTCACGCCCTGTGGTGGGATTCCTGCCACTAGCAACTTCACAAAGTTTGTCCTGCACATCCCGACGCAGGAGCACATCGGTAAAGTCGGCCCCCTCGATGATGGCTCCGTCAAACTTCGTGTTGAAGGCAAATGCCCCCTCCAGTACGGCATTAGTCAGGTTGGCCCGCACCAGTCGAGCAGTGTCAAGCGTAGCATTAGTCAGGTTGGCCCCCTCCAGGTTGGCGCTTTCCAGGTTCGCCCCGAAGAAACTGACCCCCTGCAAATTGGCGTGGCTAAAATTGCTGTTGCGTAAGTTCGCCTTCGTGAAACTGGCATCCGTCAACACTCGATTCGAGAAATCAGCGTTCATCAACATCTCTTTGTTGTAGTCCAGTGCCCACACAGACGGGGCAAAGAACCAGAGGAACAGACCCAGCGCAGGGACGCAAACGGCCCACAGAGAGGCCAAGAGCATCGCCTTCAGGGAGGAGCAGAAGGTCGATAACCGAAAGGTCGATAACCAAAAAGACCACCAACTCATGCAGGCTACTAAACTAATCGGGTCGGGGATGAGAATGAAAGGAGAAAGTTCTACACTGATACTACCTGAATGTCTTGACTCCTTTGGCGATCGCCCGCCTGGCTGTAACGAAACTTTCGGAACGCTGCTGCGTCGCCAGCCCGCTTCCTTTGCCTTGACCCTCGTGCCTGACCTGCCGCCCCCCACACCCAACCCTCCTCCTGATTCTGGTCGTCTGGCTGAAGCACTGGTGGCCCAGTGGTTAATCGGTCAGGGGTGGACAATCGTGCAGCGGCGCTGGCACTGTCGCTGGGGAGAACTGGATCTAGTGGCGCTAGAGCCGGAGAGCCAGTGGAGCACGGCCGTGGAGATTGGTTTCGATCCATCTGATCCGCGTGGCTTGCAGGCTGTCCCTCGGCCATCGCTGCGGACCAGCCAAGCTAGCGCCTCAGCGACTTTGGCCTTTGTGGAGGTCAAGGCCCGTCGCGATCGCAACTGGGATGCGGATGGCCTGCTATCGATCACCCCTCAAAAGCAGGCCAAACTCTGGAAAGCTGCTGAGCTATTTCTGGCCACCTTCCCCCAAATGGCTGACTACGCCTGTCGGTTTGACCTAGCCTTAGTGCGGGCACAGTATACCGGCAAGCCGACTGGGGAGTTGTCTCCAACAACCCGCGTAGAACTGGGCAGACCTGTGGCGATCGCCCCCTACCGCCTCACCCTCCAACACTACCTGCCCAACGCTTTCAGCCTAGAGTGAAGTGAATCACCGAACGTGAATTCCAGATACCCCCACACCGGGTGCAGCGTCCCCACACTCTCTTAACGTCAGTTCTGGTTAAGAGGGTTTTGGGGCACCGCGCCTAGCGTGGTGCCCCAAAACCCTTACTTTGCCGTGCGCGTCGCGCACGGCAAAGTAAGGGTTTCAGCGTCTCCCGAATTCACGTTCTCTTAACCAAAACTGACGTTAACCGACCTGCATGATGGCTGGCTTAAGGGTATAAAGTGCAGCGCAGCCTGAACGGCGGTCTTGTCTGATCCTTTGATTGCCCTTTTGATTGCCCTTTTACGCGTCGTTCTGGCTAAAGGGGTCTTGGCCAATACCAAGTTCTTTCTTACTCTTTTTAAGTTGTTTCCAGAGGGTCTTGATCTGCTGGTAGGATTCCTCAGGAGAGAGCTTTCCGTTGCTGTAAAGACCAGAAATGAGGTTGATGCGCTGAGAAAACTCCTGCAAATTTGCGTTGAACACTAAGTTCTCTGGCTTGACAGGCCCATAATAGCGAGCATGGGGAAACAGAAAATTGGCCCGGTCAGTCATGGCTCCCTCCTGGAAAGAAAAAACTGTTGTAGCGATTAGATACTCTTAAACCACAAACGTGTCTTAACTGAATTTTGATCAGAGAACTGTGATTGGATGAGAGGATTTGCCAGCTATAGTTCCATCATACGCCCTATTTTATTAACCTTCACTTAACCAAAGCTTAATATCGGAATCAAGGTTCTAGCAGTGTGCGTTGATACGTTGTCGGGGAATTGTTTGCAGGACTAACTTTAGTCAGCCCACTCCAGTCAAGGCTGGCAGAGTATCTTCATATTTGTTTAACCTCTGTTGTGGTAAAGCGGGTGTTGGGGCACCGGCCTAGGCGCGATGCCCCAAAGCTTATCCGAAATTCACGTACACCTATGGCGCTACGTATTCATAATGGAGAACGGGTTTTGTCCTAACCTATGCATGTAACACTATCGGTTCAGCCTGCGGTGCTGGTGACGGTTGCCTACCGCCTCACGTCTCCTATGGCTCACACATCCACAGCGGGTTCATGATTGCATGGCCAATCCCTAAGACTTGCCCCCCACAACTTCCCGCACCCGATAGATGGGGCGTCCCTGTGACTCGTGATAGGTCCGCATCTGGAGCTCTGCTAGCAAGCCAAAACTAAATGCCTGAAAGCCTGCCAGTACCAGCACCACAGCCAGAATCAGCAGAGGGCGATCGCCAATGCTCTGCCCCAGCACCAGCCGTAAAACCGACAGATAGACACCTACAGCGGTTCCTAAGACCATGCTGGCTAGCCCAAACCAGCCAAAAATATACATGGGGCTGGTGAGAAACTTTTTCATAAAGTAGACGGTGAGCAAGTCCATTAAGACCCGGAAGGTGCGTCCCAAGCCATACTTGCTAGTGCCAAACTGGCGAGCGTGGTGCCGCACCGGGATCTCAGTAATCCGCGCCCCCTCAATGAAGGCTAGTGCTGGGAGGAAGCGGTGCAACTCTCCATACAGGTTCATATCCATCGCCAGCTCAGCCCGATAGGCCTTGAGGGAACACCCAAAGTCGTGCAACTTAACCCCTGTGACCATACCGATCAACCAGTTGGCAATTTTTGATGGCAGCAGCCGGCTCAGAGCTGCATCCTGTCTTGCCTTGCGCCAACCACTCACCAAGTCGTAGCCTTCGTTGAGTTTCGCCAGCAGGAGGGGGATATCCACCGGGTCGTTTTGCAGGTCACCATCCATCGTCACAATCACAGGGCTGAGGGCATAGTGAAAGCCAGCGGCCATGGCGGCAGTCTGTCCATAGTTGCGGCGGAGCAATACACCCCGCAGGTCGGTGCGTGACTGGGCCATCTGTTTTAACAGGTCTGCTGAACCGTCGCGGGAGCCATCATCCACGCAGATGATCTCGTAGTCGATTTGGTGTTCGCGCAGAGTAGAGGCGATCGCCTCCACTAACCGGGGCAAACTCTCGACCTCGTTGTAGATCGGCACCACCACTGAAACCTCAGGGGGGTTGGCAACGGCATCAGTTGCGGAGGCAGGGGGTTGAATCAAAGCAGACGGTTTCATAGGACGTACTGATGCACCAATCGGAGCAATGAAACTAGAGCGATGAATGCATGACCAGGGGGCGAGTGTCGTGAGTGACGGAGAGCCACCCCCCTTAGAGTGCACTGTCAGCGAAACAACCATACTGGATTGCACTATAGGATCTTACGGGAAGAATCACCAGAGATATGGACGGCATCAGGGCAGCCAGAGTTGCTAAAGCGTTCAACCAACCACGCCAGCAATGCCCCCAGGGCTTCCGCCAGAATACTCACCAAACGATAGAGCGTCACTGCACTCAAGATAATACCTGCCGGAAAGCTGCCCTGGAGGAGGGCGATCGCCGTTGCTTCAAAGACCCCCAGCCCTCCCGGTGCCCCCGGTACAACAAAGCCCAGGAGCCAGGAGAGACTGAACGCCCCTAAAAGCGGCACCACCTGGTGAGCGTGTAGTTCCAGCAGGGCAGCCATAATTCCCAAGAAACCCAGGCCGCGCAGTGTGAGGAACCCCCACTCGCCCAAGAGTGGCACAACTGGGTAGTGTCTGACCTGTAGGCTGGCCGGTTCTGCCTTGAGCGGCCCCTGCACCTGCCGACGACTGACAAAGTGCAGCACTGGGTCAAAGCAGCGCGGATGCAGTCCTGCCAGCACTGCGCCCAGAGCCACAGCCTGGAGGGCAAAGTTCAAATGCTGGGTGCCGATGAGGGCCAAGATGAGCGCCGCTGCCGCCATCAGCAGTAGTTCCATGACCATGCTGAGGGTTGCCACCCCCAAGGGCACCCCCACCGACTCAGCCGCTTTCACGCGCCCGACAAACTGCCACACATTGCCAGGGACATACTTGGCAATATTGGTCCTCAGATAGGTGCGGCTCGCCCAGCCACCCCCAACCCGATAGTGCAAATGCCGCAAGATCAACCCCCAAACCCAGCCACCCCAGACATGAGCCAGGAGGGTGACCAGCAGGGCGATCGCCACTAACCCCCAGTCTTCGCGGTCTAGCCGTACCGAGGTAGCTTGGTCCCAGTGTTCCTTCAGCGTGGCACCCAGAAAAAACAGGACTGCACCCAAAATTGCCCACCGCAACCAACCTTTTAGGCGACTTTTCTGGGGAGATGGGGAGTCCGAGGCAGGAGAAGGCTGATTCATGCTCAGGGCGATCGCAGGGGGTAAATCCAGGTAATGCGAAACTTTAACAGTTTACCCGGAGCTATCGGCTTTGGCTGCATCCATAGGACAGTAGCAGGCCACTACTCGACCCGCCCCGCGCACCTGCCGAAAATAAATCTGACTGATGCGATCGCCCTGCTCCGACAGCACATCCACCCCAATGCCATTGCGCCCTTGGTTCTTGCCAGAGCTGTGGATGTACTCCCCATTGCCCCGATAAATGCCCACATGGGTGCAGCGTTCTGGGCTACCAAAGAAGATCAAATCCCCCGGTTGCAGAGCGGTCATTGCAACCGGCTGAACGAAGGCTTCCTGCTGGTAGGCATCGCGGGGGATCCAGATGCCCGTTGCCGCAAACGCAGTTTGCATCAGTCCTGAACAATCGTAATTGGGACCAACCGTCCCCCCCCACAGGTAATGATTGGGTTGGGCCATAGCGGCATGGACAAACGCCAGCACGTTCGGGATGCGATCGCGAATCTCTGCGGCGGTCAGCAGCACAGGCCGATATGCCTGCTCTGCCACTGTCAATAGATCCAGGTCTTCCACTGCAACCCAGCCCGGATAGTCATCCTCACACAACACCACCCGCAACGCCGGCTGCCCCTCCTCAATCCCCACAATCCGCAGATGCCGCCCCATCACCGCCTGAGTTGCCAGTCGCTCTAGGGCAGGCGAGTCGTAGAGATTTAAGTTGTCGCAACACCGGCACTCCAGAGAGGGCTGATTGCTGAGGGCCGCTTGAAGAAAGGCGAGAGTGAGCATGGAGGCAAGGCAGGGAGGGGGAAATCGCTGGTTGATTAAAATAACTGGTGGATTCATCTATCTTTCATCTTCGCTTATAGCGGTTTTCATATTGATGAGAGACGGTCACATCGCACACAATCCCGTTGGTTAAGGGATTGTGTGGCATGGTTTGTGACCACCCCACTGCAAGCAGCGATCACCCCTTAGACTAAAGATTGCTGGTCGATTAGATCAAACCACTCCCACCTCACCCTGCATGCCCTTCTTCACCCGTGATGAACAACTCGAAAAACTAGGCGATCGCATCCTGCAAGAGACCTGGGCAACGTTCCCTCAACTGGCCCAAAACCAAGTTGCGATGACCTGGTTAATTTACCCACCCCCAGCACCCGTGAATACGGGGGGTGCCCTCAGTCCCCAAGAGTTCTGGCAATATCCAGTCAAGGGGTTTGGGTATCGAGGGGTGGAGTTGATCTATCCCGCCAGTGTGGTCAAGCTGTTTTACCTAGTGGCCGCCCATGAGTGGCTGGAAACGGGCATGATCCAACCCTCTCGTGAACTCGATCGCGCTTTGCGAGATATGATTGTCGATTCCAGTAATGACGCGACGGGGCTTGTGGTGGACGTGCTGACGGGGACGACCAGTGGCCCCGACCTGCCGCCCGGCCCGTTTGAGACCTGGAAGTTTCAACGCAATATTGTCAATCGCTACCTGCAATCTCTCGACTGGGAAGACTTCAAGACCATCAATGTGAACCAGAAGACCTGGTGCGACGGCCCCTACGGACGCGAACGCGCCTTCTTGGGAGAGCAGATGGATAACCGCAACTTACTGACGACTAATGCAGTAGCGCGGCTGCTACACAGCATTGTGGGAGGCGTGGCGGTGTCGGGGAGGCGATCGCAAGCAATGCTCGATCTGATGAGACGCAGCCTCAACCCCGCAGATCTAGCGGCAGATCCTGAAAATCAGGTCGTGGGTTTTCTGGGGGAGGGGTTGCCCCAGGATGCCCGACTTTGGTCAAAAGCGGGCCTCATGAGTCGAGTCCGCCACGACGCAGCTTATATCGAACTGCCCAATGCCTTTCCCTACCTGCTGGTGGTCTTCACTGAAGGCAGAGAACATAGCCAAAATCAAGCGATTCTCCCGTTTATTTCCCAGAAGATTGCCGCAGCAGTCTGTGAAATTTCAGAATAACGTCAGTTCGGGTTAAGCGGGTTTGGGGCATTGCGCTCGGCGCGGTGCCCCAAATCCTTTGACTTTCTGTGCGCATCGTGCACAAAAAGTTAAAGGGTCTAGCTTATCCTGAACTGACGTTAAGCCGAGGTGGGTCAGACGAGGTGCAGGCATGGCCCCCTACGTGAGGGCAGGCCCCTCATTGAAACGTTGTTTGAGTTGCCAGTAGCTCTGTGATGCCCTCGCTGGTGAGCGGACGAGCGAAGAAAAAGCCCTGGGCATACTCTGTCTGAAGCGATCGCAAGTAGTTTAACTGCTGCACAGTTTCGACCCCCTCCGCAATCACGCTCATCTCCAAATTGTGAGCGAGGGTGACAATGGCCCGCACGATCGCCCCACTCTCCTCATCGACCCCCAACCGACTGACAAAGGACTGGTCAATCTTCACCATATCAATCGGAAAGCGCTGCAGATAACTGAGGGAGGAATACCCTGTCCCAAAGTCATCGATCAAGAGTTCCACACCGAGTTGCTTGAGTTGTTCCATCATCACGGTGGCACTGGCCGTATTGTGCATGATGGCACTTTCCGTGATCTCTAATTTCAGGTTTAATTTCAGTGCGCCGTTCGTCTGCAATTGGGTTTCTTCAAGGATTTGTCTGATCTGAGGGATCAGGTCAGGCTGACAGAACTGCCGAGTTGACAGGTTGACACTGATGGAAAGGGGTAAGTGTTCAGGAAATCGGTCCTGCCATTGCCGCAGTTGGTGGCACGCCTGTGCCAAGATCCAGCGTCCGAGGGGGATGATTAATCCCGTGTCTTCTGCGATGGGAATGAACTGTCCCGGTGCAATGAACCCCTGTTCCGGGTGGTGCCAGCGCACCAATGCCTCAAAGCCGATAATCTTACCTGTCTGCAACGCCACAATCGGCTGGTAGTGCAACTGAAATTCCTGGGCAAAGTTGCTACTGTTCTGCGGCACAATGATGCGACGCAGATCTGTCTCCAGTTGCAGCAGCGTTTGGGCGTGGGCATACATAGCGCTATCAAACAGCTCGTGGCGGGCACGGCCTAGGGCTTTGGCGCGATACATGGCAGTGTCGGCATTGCGCAGCAGATCTTCCGGGCGATCGCCCACTGCGTCTGTCTGACCACGAGCGCCTGCTTGCTCATCACTCAGGGTGATCCCAATGCTGACGGTGGTAAAAATCTCCTGCCCGGCCAAGTGAAAAGGAGCCAACAACGTCTGATGGATACGCTCTGCCAAGTGGAGCACATCGGCCTCGCTCTGGATGTTATCCATCAAAATCGTGAACTCATCTCCCCCCAAGCGAGCAACGGTATCCCCCGTACGGACGCACTGTTCCAAGCGACGGGCGATTGCCATCAACAGCTGGTCACCCACGCTATGGCCCAAACTATCGTTAACAACCTTAAAGCGATCCAGGTCGAGAAACAGCACTGCAAAGCGATAGTGTGGCTGCCGTTTAGCCCGCTCTATGGCTTGACTGAGGCGATCGGTAAACAAGGCCCGGTTTGCCAGCCCAGTCAGGCCATCAAAAAAGGCATCGTGCAGCAGTTGCTTTTCAACCTGTTTGCGCTCAGTGATATCCGTCTGAGAACCAGCCATCCGGTAGGCGATCCCTGCCTGATCACGCACCGCTAACCCCCGACTCAGCACCCAGCGGTAAGTGCCATCGTGGTGCCGCATGCGATGCTCAATTTCTAAATGATGCGTGACTCCATTCAGGTGCGCCTGGATCTGACTACGCAGCCAGTCGATCTCCTCTGGATGCACGCGGTCAAACCACTCATTGGGACTGTTGCCAATTTCGGCCTCTGCATACCCCAAAATCTCTTTCCAGCGGGGCGAAAAGTAGATTTCCTGAGTCCTCAGGTTCCAGTCCCAGAGGCCGTCGTTAGTGCCCTGCATGGCTAGGGCAAAGCGCTCTTGGCTTTCCCGCAGAGCTTCCTCCATGCGCCGGCGATCGCTGATATCCAAGCCAATAAAAATAGCAGACTGATCTTGCCCATACTTCTGAGCGGCAATCAGGTAGACCCGAGACTGGCCATCTACCTCGGTTTCTAACTCCACCGTACTAGATTTCAGCGGACTGGTAATGAACTGCTGGACAAAGCGAGCAAAGGCGGGGCTGGTGTCCATAAAGCCCAGCGGTTTACCGACAAAGTCGTCTGCATCCAGGTGAAAGGTTGCTGCTAACTGACGGTTAATGCCCTGGTATTTCAGATCAGCACTGAACCACGAAACACAGGCAGGCACCGCATCCAATACCGCCTGGAGTTGGTCTTTCGCTTGCTGGAGGGCGGCTTCCGTGTGTTTGCGCGAAGTAATGTCGCGGGCGTAGATGGCAACCCCAGTCACGCTGCTGTCTTGCTGGATGGGGTTGAACGAAACTTCCACATACTCCGGCAGTGACGGGTGAGAGGGCTGTAGTTCAACCGTGAAGCGATCGCCCCCCAAGGCTCGGTTGTAGTGCGATCGCCACCAGTCGGCAGCGGCAGCGGGTAACCCCTCCAGCAAACTCATCCCTGGCTTCAGGTCGGTGCCGAAGGCGAAGCGAAACTGGGCGATCGCCGCAGCGTTGCCAGCAACAAAGCAATAGTCTTCGTCGATGGACCAGATGGCATCCTGGGTGTGGTCCAGCAGGGCCATCAGGTTGGCTTCCAAGGTGGATGCATGCTTTATCTCTCCAGGGGTACGGGTCAGATCACTCCCTGCCCCAGAAGCAGATGGCCAATGATCGAATGCACCAATGCAGTGGGTTGACACGGAAGTGCCCTCAGGGTCGCTATAAAACAGTACAGAGGGTTCGTTCATCAATCCGTAAACCTTTTCAATTTGTTCAATTTGAGTCAATTTGAGAGACCGTAGCCAGCTTCGCAGGAAAAAGCGAGGCGGTAGCCCCTTGATTAGGAGTGATGGGAGATCCGTTTCTAGGAGACGCCCCAGCGCCCAAATCACAGCACCCTTCATGCCTTATCTTAGGCATGACTCTGACGATCAACACTGCTAGCCGATAGGAAGCAAGGGGCCGAAGCAGCAGGGAACCAATTCTCTGAACGGGCAGCAAGTAGAACCTATGCGGAATGGCTTAAAATTTTGTTAAAGTTTGGCGTGTAATGTGATCCGGTGTTGCTCAGGGGGAGTTTCCCCCTTGCCCCTTAGCCCCTCAAGCAGGCCAGTGCTGACAGAGCCATGTTGGGCTGTTGGCAAATTGAGTTGTCCTTGATGCATGCAGTCCCTAGCCTGCTCGCACTGACGTTTCTTGGGATCATGACCTATCTCTATGTTGCCCATTTGCTCAACTTTCCCACCTTTTTTGGAGCGCCTAGATGCTACGTCTGGAACATATCAGCAAAGTTTATCCTACGGGCGAGGTGCTCAAGGACATTAACTGGGAGGTGAAACCGGGCGATCGCATCGGCCTCGTTGGGGTCAATGGTGCTGGCAAGTCTACCCAACTGAAGATCATCGCCGGGGAAATTGAACCCACTGCTGGGGAGATCATCCGCCCTGCCAACCTCCACATTGCCTACTTGACCCAGGAGTTTGAGGTAGACCCCACTCGCACTGTCCGGGAAGAATTCTGGCGAGCTTTTGCCGCAGCCAACCAGGTACACGAAGAACTGGGACAGGTTCAGCGGCAGATGGAAACGGCTGATCCCGAGACCCTCGATCAACTGATCCACAAGCTCGACCGTTTGCAGCGCAAGTTTGAGGCGCTGGATGGCTACACCCTGGAGTCGCGCATCGAAAAGATCTTGCCGGAGATGGGGTTTGCCCTGGAGGATGGCGATCGCCTCGTGAGCGCCTTTAGTGGCGGCTGGCAGATGCGAATGAGCTTGGGCAAGATTTTGTTGCAGGCTCCCGATCTGCTGCTGCTTGATGAACCGACAAACCACCTGGATCTGGAAACGATTGAGTGGTTAGAAAATTACCTGAAGGGATTGGAGACCCCGATGGTGATTGTCTCCCACGACCGAGAATTTCTCGACCGCCTCTGTACGCAGATCGTGGAAACGGAGATGGGAGTCTCCACCACCTACTTGGGCAACTACTCTGCTTACCTGCAACAGAAAGCAGAGAACCGCGAGGCGCAGATGGCCGCCTACGAGCGACAGCAGAAAGAACTGGAAAAACAACAGGCATTTGTCGATCGGTTCCGTGCCAGTGCCACCCGCAGCACTCAGGCCAAGAGCCGCGAGAAGCAACTCGAAAAGATTGAACGCATCGAAGCGCCGACTGGGGATGTTCGCACACTCCACTTCCGCTTTCCCCCTGCTCCCCGCAGCGGTCGTGAAGTCGTGACGATCCGCGACCTCACCCACACCTACGGTGACAAAATTCTGTTTCTGGGGGCCAACTTGCTGATTGAACGGGGCGATCGCGTCGCTTTCCTCGGTCCCAATGGAGCCGGAAAGTCTACCCTGTTGCACCTGATTATCGGAGCTGAACACCCCACGGATGGAGAGGTCAAACTTGGGGACCACAACGTCATCCCCAGCTACTTTGAACAAAACCAAGCAGAAGCCTTGGACTTGAATAAGACCGTGATGGAGACCATCCATGACGAAGTGCCCGACTGGACCAATGAGGAAGTCCGCACACTACTAGGGCGGTTTCTCTTCAGTAAAGACATGGTTTTCAAGCAAGTCGGCGCCCTCAGCGGCGGTGAAAAAGCGCGGCTCGCCTTGGCAAAAATGCTACTTCGACCGGCAAATCTGCTGATCCTTGATGAGCCGACCAATCACCTCGATATTCCTGCCAAGGAAATGCTAGAGGAGGCCATTCAACACTACGATGGCACCCTGATTGTTGTCTCCCATGACCGCTACTTTATTTCACAGGTTGCCACGAAAATTGTCGAGATTCGTGATGGTGAATTAGTGCTCTATCGAGGGGATTATCACTACTACCTCGAAAAAGTTGCTGAAGAAAAAGAAAAAGCTCGACTTGCAGCAATTGAGGCTGAGAAGGCCGCCAAGGCCGCAGCAAAGCGAGCAAAACAAAAAGAGAAAGAAAAAGCAAGGAAAAGTTAACTCCTGAATAAAAACTTAGAATTGGCAGCCGTAATTAATGTCAGTTCGGAAATCAAGGATTTTGGGGCACTGTACGATGCCTCAAAACCTTTGATTTGCGTGGATGACGTGTATGGAAATCAAGGGTTTCAGCCTATCCCAAATTCACGTTAATCACACTCCTTCCTGCTCGTGTTTTCTGTTAATTTTCTATTAATTTATTTGGGCCGATTGGGATCGCAGGGAAAATCAAGGACAGGTTTTTACGAATTCTTAGTGATCCCCTAGTGATCCCTGCATTTCTGTTGCGTTGGAAAGGGTCTGATAAGCAGAAAATATGCCTTTTTCTTAAAGTCAGTCCGGTATCGCTTTAGACAAGATGTTATGATGCCTCAATAATGCTTAATGATTAGGGCTATTTTCATGGCAAACGCGCCAATCTCACCTGTTGTTCTGGTTATTTTGGACGGCTGGGGCTTTCGTCAGGAGAAAGATGGAAATGCGATCGCTGCCGCTCAAACTCCTGTGATGGACTCTCTCTGGGAAGCCTATCCTCACACACTGATCTACACCTCTGGGAAGCGGGTTGGTCTCCCCGACGGACAGATGGGCAACTCTGAAGTTGGTCACCTGAACATTGGGGCCGGACGAGTGGTGCCTCAGGAGTTGGTGCGAATTTCAGATGCTGTTGAAGACGGCACCCTGCTCAGCAATGCTGCCTTGCTCAAGCTCTGTCATGAAGTCCGGCAACAGAATGGCAAGCTTCACTTAGTGGGGCTGTGTTCTGAGGGTGGGGTGCATTCTCACGTCAGTCACCTCTATGGCCTGTTGGAGCTGGCTAAGGAGCAAAGTATCTCTGAGGTTTGTGTCCATCTGATTACCGACGGACGCGACACCAAACCCACTGATGGCCTGCAAACCGTGCGAGAGATCCAAGCCCAAATTGAACGCATTGGGGTGGGGCGCATCGTCACGATTAGCGGACGCTATTACAGCATGGATCGCGATCGCCGCTGGGAGCGCACCCAAAAAGCCTACGACCTGATGATCCAGGACGGAGAGGGTGACGGTCGCACTGCCGCTGAAGTGCTGGAGGCTTCCTACGCTGCAGGAATTACTGATGAGTTTATCGTCCCGACCCGCGTTGCTCCCGGAGCAGTGGTTGCGGGGGATGGTGTGATCTTCTTTAACTTCCGGCCCGACCGCGCCCGTCAACTGACCCAGGCGTTTGTCGATCCCAACTTCACGGGGTTTGAGCGTCCTCTCATCAAGCCTCTGGCCTTTGCCACGTTCACTCAGTACGATCCCTCGTTCCCTGTGCTGGTTGCCTTTGAGCCCCAGAACTTGAATAACATCCTGGGCGAGGTGATTGCCAAACATGGCCTGCGGCAGTTTCGCACCGCTGAGACCGAGAAGTATGCCCACGTCACCTACTTCTTTAACGGAGGTCTGGAAGAGCCATTTGAGGGCGAAGACCGAGAACTGGTTCCTAGCCCAATGGTGCCTACCTACGACCGTGCCCCTGCTATGTCGGCAGAACAGGTCACAGATGTGGCGATCGCAGCGGTTGAAAAGCAAGTCTACTCTCTCATCGTGATCAACTACGCCAACCCCGACATGGTGGGTCACACTGGGCAGATGGAAGCGACAGTGAAGGCACTGGAAACCGTCGATCGTTGTTTGGGTCGGCTACTGGAGGCGGTGAGCAAAGTCGGGGGAACAACCCTGATCACTGCAGACCACGGCAATGCAGAGCTGATGTGGGACGAACAGGGCAACCCCTGGACAGCTCATACAACGAATCCGGTGCCGTTCATTCTGGTGGAAGGTGAGGGACGCAAGATCCCTGGCCACGGTACGCAGGTGGCTCTGCGGTCAGGGGGCGCCCTAGCCGATATTGCCCCCACCATTCTGGAGATCCTCGGGCTCCCCCAACCCGCTGAAATGACCGGGCGCTCATTGATTGAGCCATCTGGAGTTGAGATTCGTCAAAACCGCACTCCCATTCGGCTATCGATCTGAGGAATTTGCAAGACGTCACTAACGTCAGCTCTAGTTAAGCGGGTTTTGGGGCACTGCGCCGGGCACAGTGCCCCAAAACCCTTGACGTTCTGTGCGCGGCGCGCACGGAACATCAAGGGTTTCAGCGTATCCAGAATTCACGTTAACTACTGATACAGAATCCGCCTGTAAAGTAGCAGTTTGTCGTAGTGTAAAACGTGCGCAGCGCACGTTTTACACTACGACAAACCGACTCAATAACCGACAGAGTCGGTATGAGGCACGTCTCTAAGTGCCAAGGCGCCCTCATCCCCCAGCTCCTGCCCCCAAGTTTGGGAGCAGGGGAGCCAAGTGCCAGGGGTCTGATGGAGGGGGGGTGGAGAGCGTTGCCCCCTGAACTCACATCTGTCGTCCTGATTTTTGCAGTGGGTATGAACTGCTGGAAATCTTAAAAATTCTCGCATCACAGGCGTTTCAAGATTTTCAGCGCGGAGTCGTGCAGATGCTAAGCTTAAGAAAATTAATAGTTTTTGGTGAGGGGCGATTGCTCGGATCATCCCCCTTGAGATGATAATAAAAAGTGTGTGTCGAGCCGTCTGTTGGATTGATTTGATTAGACGAAATTTTGAGGAGCACTAGCAAGAATGGGCTTAATTAAGAAATTACTCGGCGGTCTGTTCTCTTTTATTGGCGGATTGTTTGGTGCCTTTGGCAAGGTTTTGGGTCTGGGCAAGAAGTCAGAGTTCTTCCTGGAAGCAGAGCCTAGCTCCAGTGCTGCCACCGAACCAGCCGCTTCACCCACAACCACTACTGCTGCGGCCCCGGCTGCCGCAAGTGCAACAGTTACGACCAATGGCAAAGTCGCAGAAGCAGTGAAGACTGTTGCCGCTGCTACACCAGCAGTGACACCAGCTCCCACGCCTGCGGCGACTCCTGCTGCTGCCGCGGCCAGTGCGAGCAATGGTACGTTTGCTCCCAATTTTCTGCTAGGAAACAGCCAGGGCAGCCGCCGTCGTCCTGGCCCCAGCATGAACCCTTACCTGGATATGGCAAAGCAAGTCAAACCTCGATGACAATCTCTCCAGCTTTGCTTGAGTTTGGTATTGCAGAGATTCAGGCTGAAAGCGCGGGCAACGCGCTTTTTTAGTTTCTCTGTCCAGCATTAGTTTCTATAGTGAGCCACTAGAACTGGATCTGCGGCGGCAGTGGGCGACGCCCAGCGTCACCGCACGCTGTTGAACACCGACCGCTTACACATCCATCTGCCAAGTCCTAAGCGACCGCTGGAGAGACTCAGAATTTTTACAATAAACAGCATGAATCGGCCCAAGGCCAGTGAGTCAAACCCATGACCCTGCTCACCCTGCCCCTCCAAGTGAATCTCAAGCACGTTGATTTGACCGATGAGCAATTTTATCAACTGTGCATTCATAATCCCGACCTCAAGATCGAACGTACTGCGAAGGGAGTCCTGCTTGTTATGTCGCCTGTTGGCGGGGAAAATGGAAGCCAGGAAGCTGACTTTATCATTGATTTGGGAATCTGGAATCGACAGAACAAATTAGGGAAAGTATTCAGTTCTTCAACAATGTTTAAGCTGCCGGGTGGGGGCGATCGCTCTCCTGATGCCGCTTGGATCGAACGTTCGCGGTGGGAGCGCCTCCCCCCCGAACAGCGCCAGAAGTTTCCCCCCATTGCCCCCGATTTTGTGATAGAACTTCGCTCCCGCACGGATGACCTAGAACTGCTGCGAGAGAAGATGCAGGAGTACATGGCCAGTGGCGTGAAACTAGGCTGGATGTTTAATCCTCAGGCGCAGCAGGTGGAGATTTATCGGCAAGGGCAGGAAAAAGAGGTGCGATCGCTCCCCACTGAACTTTCTGGTGAAACGGTGCTGCCAGGATTTGTGCTATCGGTGTCGCGATTTGAGGACTAGAGGGGCGATCGCCCAATCGTCAATTCCCTTTTTGCCAGAACTGCCTCCAGATCTCGGAGGGCTTCCGGTCCCAGGTGTCGATGTGTTCATAGATCAGGCCGTCTCGCAGCTTGTAGGTCGAGGTGCCATTAAACAGAAGTCTCGGTTTCCAGGGCAAACGCAGCGTGCCGCGTACTGTCCAAGTTGCCAAGATACAGCCGTCTTGCGGCAGCACATCGTGCAGATCAAAGCATAGTTCGGTGAAAAACAGCCTGCCGTGGAAGCGCAGCGTCCAGAAGATGATACGGTAATTGAATTTGCCCTTGAAGGTGTTCACCGGATCTTGGAAGACGATATCGTCGGTATAAATGTCGTAGGCAATATCGCGCTCAAACAGCGTCGGGAGGTCTTGCTTGAGTGTCGCCATCAGAGCATCGAGGGTTGGCATTGGCAGCAAAGGGAATGGGCTGGAAATCGGGAGGAATCGCTTAAAATAGCAATACGCTTGTACAGGTCATCTGGCTTGTTGGTTGTGGAGGGTAGGGGCAATGCAGGAAAACCCGCAAACGCCATTTGAGTCTGCTTCAGCACAGGGGGAGGAACCCATGGCAGCGCTCATCCCCACCCCTTTTGACGTGGAAATGCCAGCGCCGGATGAGTTGCAGGCTAATTCAAGAGCATTGAATGCAGCCGGTTTTGAGCACGATTCCCTACTCCAGACCAACTCTCTGTTTGACGAGGAAGACTTCCAACTACAGGAACCAGGGAATCCGGTCTGGAAGTTTTTGGCCGACCTCCTGAACTATTATCCTCTCGTATTCTGGGCAGGGATGTGGGCAATTGTGCTGGTAGCGGGGGCGATCGCCGTCACCCTGTTGACCAATCCCAAAGTCTCCCGCCGCGAGCCATTACCTAACCTACCCTCTACCAAACTAGACGTATCGGACGGACACTTTCCTCTTTGGCCGCTGGGTCTGATCGCCCTAGCCTGCGCGGGGGGAACGCTGGTCCTGGCTCGCCGTCTTGACCACCAAAAACGGTTGGCAGAACTGCCTGCCCCGCTTACCCTGGAGGAGATTAATGCCGTCTTCCCCAACCTTGCCTCGGCAGATCCTACCTCCGTTGAAGTGCGGGTACACCCCCCGTTGGAACTTGCTGCCGCCCAAGATTCAGCCCCTCAGCGTGCCGACTCCGCCGCTGATGCTTGCCTCCAGTCATCCACCGATACTGATACTGGCACCGATCTCCACTCTGCACAGTCCCCGGTCGAAGTCCTGCCTCCTTTCACCGCCGCCCCAGACCTCATCACCAGTCCCAACTGGCAAAAGACCCCCCTCGACTACCGCGCTCCTGGGCTGGCCGAGGTGTTAGAGATCCAAAGACGGCGATCGCACAAACGCAGATCCTCTCACTAGAGCGCCCTTGATAGGTGGAGCTATGGGTGCATATCACGGTTGCCCTCACGCTAAATCCCTCTCCCAAGCTGGGAGCGGGACTTTGAGATACTCGACTCTCCTTCTCCCAACTTGGGAGAAGGGGCTGGGAGATGAGAGCATGCAAAGGTGACATGCTCTCGAAGCCATTGGCTTGAGGCGGCATTGTTTCGTTGTTGTGATGAGCGGCGAATAGGGGGAATCTCTCATCAAACAATCATGTGTTAAACCAGCCCCTCGCCTGAGGAATGCGTCAGACCTACAAGCTGGTGACAAGATTCGAACTTGCGACCGGCTGATTACAAATCAGCTGCTCTACCGACTGAGCTACACCAGCACACAGCAAGCTATTATAACACGTGAATTCGGGATAAGCTGAAACCCTTGCTGTTCTGTGCACGACGCGCACAGAACAGCAAGGGTTTTGGGTCACCGCCCTAGGCGCGGTGACCCAAAACCCTCTTAACCAGAACTGACGTGATAACGTATCCGAGTGGACGTTGGCAAAACAGCACCGCTCAAGGCACTCAAGCGATCGCACCCGGTTTTATCGGAGCAGCCATCGTAAATACTCGGTAAAGGCAGAGCGACAGAATCGCGAAAGTTCAATAAAATCCCTTATTCCGACATAAAAACCGTAGATAGACTTTTGATTTTAAGTTAAGATGACTGTTCAGTAGAAGTCCGGTTTTACACTAGAGAAACCGGACTTTCTTGGAGGGATTGTGTCCTGGAGGAGAACGATGCTTCGAAGGCTTTGGTTTAGCAGGGTGGGGCGATTGCTCAGTTTCTTCCTAGTAGGGGTGTTGCTGAGTGGAGCGATCGCCCTGCTGATGGTGGGCTGTAGCCGAGTCGATAGAGAGGCATCTTTAGCGGGTTCACCGCCTCAGCCAGAGATTGAGATGACCTTGGTTTCCTTTGCCGTCACCCGTGCCGCCTACGAAAAAATCATCCCCATGTTCGCCGACCAGTGGAAGCGGGAACACAACCAGAATGTCATTATTTACGAGAGTTACGGTGGGTCGGGGGCCCAGACTCGCGCCGTGATGGATGGCCTGAATGCAGATGTCGTGGCGCTGGCCCTGGCGCTCGATGTCAAGAAGCTGGAAAAAGTCGGGCTGATCAACCAGGGATGGGAAGAGAAACTCCCCAACCATTCCGTCCCCCACACATCAGTGGTTGCCTTGGTGACGCGCAAGGGAAACCCCCAAAATATCCGCACCTGGGAAGACCTGACCCAACCTGGCCTGCAAGTTGTTACCGCCAACCCTAAAACCTCTGGTGGGGCACGGTGGAATTTTCTGGCGCTGTGGGGTGCCATTACCCAGACAGGCGGCACCGATGCGCAAGCGATGGACTATACAACTCAAGTGTTCAAGAATGTCCCTGCGCTTACCCGCGATGCGCGCGAGTCCACCGATGCCTTCTTTAAGCAAGGCCAGGGGGATGTCTTGCTTAACTACGAAAATGAGGTGATTCTTGCTGGACTCAACGGCATTGACCTGTCCTACGTGGTCCCTGACCCCAACATATCGATTGATAATCCCGTGGCGGTTGTGGATGCCAATGTTGATAAAAATGGCACACGAGAAGTGGCAGAGGCGTTTCTCCAATTTCTGTTTACTCCCGCAGCCCAGGCAGAGTTTGCCAAAGTTGGATTTCGTCCGGTTTTGCCAGAAGTGGCACAAGACTTTGCAACGCAATTCCCTCCGGTCAAGACTCTGTTCACCGTCGAAGACCTGGGTGGATGGAGCACGATCCAAGAAAAATTTTTCGCCGATGATGCCGTGTTTGACCAGATTCAATCCAAGCTTGGTAAAGGATAATTCACAACGTCTATGGCTCCTTCAACACTCCCTACTGTCCGCTCAGAGGCGCGATCGCTCTGGCATCGGTTGGTTCACCTGTCGCTGCCCTGGAAGGTTACCTGGGCTTACCTAACGATCATGCTGTTTCTGCCAGCGATCGCCCTCATCTTTCGAGCCGCCAGCGTGGGACCAGTAGAATTTTGGCGCATTGCCACCTCCCCGATTGCCCTGTCTGCCTATGAAGTCTCGTTTGTCACCGCGTTGATTACCGCTGCCATCAACGGCGTGTTTGGCACGTTGGTGGCCTGGGTGTTAGTGCGATATACCTTTCCGGGCAAGCGTTTTTTTGAGGCAGTGGTGGATTTGCCCTTTGCACTACCCACGGCGGTTGCGGGTCTGACACTGGCAACGGTCTACAGCACCAACGGCTGGATTGGGGAACTATTCGCCCCCTTCGGCATCCGGATTGCCTTTACGCGCCTGGGCGTTGCCGTCGCTATGCTGTTTATCTCTCTGCCATTTGTCGTGCGGACACTACAACCCGTCCTGCAAGAAATGGAAAAGGACATTGAAGAAGCGGCTTGGAGTCTGGGTGCATCGGGACTGCAAACGTTTCTGCGTGTGCTGCTGCCGCCGTTGATCCCGCCAATCCTGACGGGGGTGGCACTGGGGTTTTCGCGGTCTGTGGGGGAGTATGGCTCCATTGTGATTGTTGCGGGAAATATGCCCTACAAGGATTTGATTGCCCCTGTCTTGATCTTTCAACGACTCGAACAGTTTGACTATGCTGGCGCAGCAGTGATCGGAACAGTCATGCTGTCAATTTCTTTGCTGATGTTGCTAGTGATTAATCTATTACAAGCGTGGGGACGTCGTTATGAAGACTGATAATCAGCCACCACAGACTCAAGCGCATGAGGCCGCACTTCCTTCTAGCGCTGGCAAACGGATGTGGGTAAAGTGGGTGTTGATCGGTATTGCGATCGCCTACCTCTCGTTGATTCTCCTAGTCCCAGCGCTGAATGTGTTCTATCAGGCATTCCACAAAGGCATTGGGCCATTCCTGGAAAACCTCACCTCGCGTAGTTTCCTCAACGCGGTGCGGCTGACGTTGTTGATTGCAGCAATCGTCGTACCAATCAACACTGTGTTTGGCTTGTGTGCAGCTTGGGCGATCGCCCGTCACCAGTTCCCGGGTCGCACCCTGCTCCTCAGCATCATCGACCTGCCCTTTGCCATTTCCCCCGTCATTGCGGGGATGATGATCGTCCTGCTGTATGGTCGGAGTGGTTGGTTCGGGCCATTGCTCCAGGCAAATGATTGGCGCATTGTGTTCAGTCTGCCAGCCATGGTCATTGCCACTGCCTTTGTCACCCTGCCCTTCGTGGCACGGGAGGTGATCCCAGTTCTAGAAGAGGCCGGAGTAGACCAGGAAGAAGCTGCAAGGATCTTAGGGGCCAACGAGTGGCAAGTCTTCTGGCGCGTCAGCCTACCCAATATTCGCTGGGGACTACTCTATGGGGTAATTTTGACAAATGCCAGGGCAATGGGAGAATTTGGCGCGGTTGCAGTGGTTTCCGGCAATATTATTGGCAAAACTCAAACGTTACCTCTATTTGTAGAAGAAGCGTACAAACAGTACCACACTGAAGCGGCCTACTCTGCAGCAGTCCTGTTGGCCTGTCTTGCGGTCATCACCATCATCCTGAAGGAAATTCTAGAACGCAAAACCAAAATTAAAGAGGTTGAAGAGTAATGCCCTACGGCTCATGGTCAGGCACTTGGCGTTAATCCTCACTTCTGAAGCAGCCGTCAATACTACGTCAATCAAGGCCATGAAGATTTTGTAGAACATGTGTATCTCTAGCAAAAATTGGGTTAGGATGCTTACAAGTTAGAGTCATTCACTTTTTGTGAGGGGGCGGCTCCGCCGCCCCCTCACAAAAAGCTGGTCAAGTTATTTTTGTCAGGATCCTTAGGATGCTACTACACCCCCTGTTCATCCGCCCATGCTCGACCTGCTGAAACTTGCCCAACAAATGCAGGGAATTAGCCAGCACCTCACGGCTGAGGCCACTGCTGCACAGCGTCGGTTAAAGCTGGCACAGCAATTGTTGTCTGAGGCGCGATCGCACCAGCTAGAACTCGTCGAGCGACTCGTGGAGTGGAGCGATCGCCTTGGTTTTGCCGCCGCCTACCCCATCGAACCACTAGACACCTGCGTCGAGATTGCCGCCACCCCCCAACAGCACACTGTCTTCGCAACCGATGGTTCTCAGATTGCCCCCAGCCACCACGAGATTGCCTACTGTTATCTGATCAATGTTGGTCGCGTGGTGTTGCACTATGGCCAAAACCGCCACCCGCTCCTAGACAGTCTGCCGGAAGTGTTCTATCGCCCGGAAGACCTCTACATCTCACGCCAGTGGGGCATCCGCACCGAAGAGTGGATGGGCTACCGCCGCACTGCCTCCGAAGCCACTGTCCTCGCCGACCTTGCCCACTCCCACGCACCTCCTCCTCCGACCTCACGCCCCCATCCCCACCTTGCCTTGCTCGATGGTTCCCTCATCCATTGGTTTCTGGAGCCGCTGCCTGGCGATGCCCGCGATCGCATTCTCCCCCCCATCCTGACCGCTTGGGAGCGGTTGCGAGCATTGCGAATTCCCCTGGTTGGTTACTTGAGTGCAGCCCGCAGCGGAGAAGCCCTCAACTTCTTACGGTTGCATACCTGTCCTCACCTCAACCCCGACTGTCAGACCTACTGCCCCGGCTCTACAGAAGAGGCCCCCTGTCAGGTGTTTGCGCCCCTGCGAGATACTGCCCTGTGGGGCTTGCTGCTGCCTCCTGGACAGCGCAGCGCGCTTTGGCGCAGTTCCGCCAAAATCCTCGATCACTATGGCCCCCACCGTATTTATTTCTGCTATGCCCATGTGGGGACAGAGATTGCTCGCTTGGAATTCCCCCAGTGGGTCGTAGAGGATAGGGAGTTGCTAGAAACGGCGCTCAGTCTCACGCTGGCCCAAGTGCAGAAGGGCTACGGTTATCCAGTGGCACTAGCGGAGGCCCACAACCAAGCCGTTGTCAGGGGGGGCGATCGCACCCGCTTCTTTGCTTTGCTAGAACGCGAGATGATCCGGGCAGGTCTGAAGAATATCGGCACCTCCTATAAAGAAGCCCGCAAGCGTGGCAGCATCGCCTAAGCGGGCCAATTGAAGCAGCTTAGCCGCAGCGTATAACAGCCTCAACTGGCTGCCGAGGGGGAATTAGAGCACTGCAACCTATGTACACACTTTGCTAGCAATGATATGATGGTGGACTGTGACTTTTTGTGAGAAAACGAGTTTCGGAGTGACGGCTCATGACCAAACGTACACTTGAAGGGACCAGTCGCAAACGGCGTAGAACTTCTGGCTTTCGTGCCCGGATGCGAACAAAGAACGGACAACGAGTACTGAAGGCTCGTCGTCGCAAGGGTCGGCATAGAATTGCCGTTGCCTAGCCGCAGGGTGGCTACTCAATCATTGCTGTGGCGCTTCCCAAAGCTCATCGACTCAAGCTGAGGCATGACTTCAACACGGTTTATCAGCGGGGACGACGATATCACAGTCAAAACCTAACGCTAGTGGTGTTGAAGCCTAATCAGGAAACGCGATCGCCTGACGTTGCAGCGTCCCCCCCCACCCTGATCGGCATTTCAATTGGGAGTAAGGTTAGCAAACGAGCCGTCGTCCGCAACCGCATCAAACGACAGATCAAAGCAATCCTCCGGCAGTTTCTGCCTACTCTTCGGCCTGGGTGGAAGATCGTGGTAGTGGTGCGACCTACCGCAGTCGAGTGCGATTACCCACAATTTCTGCAAGAATTAAAGAAGTTGCTGATTGACGCAGAGGTATTCGATGGGCATTCGGGAAGATGTGTTCTATGAGGGTGGGCCTCACATTGGTGATCTAATTCTCAATCTATTGTTGGGATTGACGGTCATCTGTCTGCCGCTCACAGTAGGGGCGATCGTCCGAGCACTGTGGTTGCGCTACCGCATTACTAGCCGGCGCGTCTCGGTAGAGGGCGGCTGGATGGGGCGCGATCGCTCTGACATTATCTATTCCGAGATTCGGGACGTGATCGCCGTTCCCCGTGGTATTGGCATCTGGGGCGATATGGTACTAGTGCTGAAAGACGGCAGTCGTCTAGAACTGCGAGCCATGCCTCGCTTCCGGGAAATCGAGCAGTACATCCGCGAGCATATTGGTGTTAAGGCGAAGAAAACAGGCAGTGCCGCCTAAGAATCGGCAACCGTTTTCAGATGAAGGGGGGAAGAAACCAGGTTTCTTCCCCCCTTCATCTGGAGAGTTGAGGGACGCCAGAGAAGGCTCGATCAGGTCTGCAAACAGTGCTGCAAAAAATAATTAGTCTTCAATTCACTGAGTTTACGGGTTTTCCCCCCGATTCTGATCACACGCCTGCTTCATATTCAGATAAATTAGAGTGAGACAATTTCTGAGCAGCTAGGTAGACGCAAGCAGATGGATTTTGGTGTTGGCTTTCTGTCCAATAATGTCATGTTGCCAATCCTGGATTTCTTTTACGGGATTGTGCCGAGCTACGGACTGGCGATTGTGGCTCTAACCCTCGTCGTCCGTTTTGCGCTTTATCCCTTAAGCGCAGGTTCAATTCGCAGTATGCGCCGGATGCGGGTAGCACAGCCCGTCATGCAGCAGCGCGTTAAGGAAGTCCAGGAACGCTACAAGGACAACCCAGCCAAGCAGCAAGAGGCGATGGCGGAGGTCTACAAAGAGTTTGGCAACCCACTGTCGGGCTGCTTCCCAGTGTTGCTCCAGATGCCCATTCTGTTCGCGCTGTTTGCTACCTTGCGGGGATCGCCCTTTTCTGATGTCAACTACAACGTCAATCTGCAAATTCTGCCCCGTGAGCAGATGGAACAGATCCAACCCGCAGCTTTTACCACCAATCCGCAGAACATTTACATTTCTGACGGAGTGCATGTCCCAGTCTCGGCCCTGCTGCCTGGTGGCAACAAGCTGGTTGTGGGCGAGAAAACCCGCGTTGATTTTCAGACCTCTACCGGTAAGCCCCTCAAGGAGCTACTTGCTGAATACCCTGAGACCAAGATTGAACCCCACTGGAAGGTCACAAAGGGTGAAGACCGGGTAAAGATTGATGAGAACGGCGTCATTGAAGCCCTGCAGCCGGGAGAGGTGACCCTCCAGGGCACGGTTCCAGGCTTGGCCGCGGATAAAGGATTCCTGTTTATCGATAAGTTGGGCCATGTGGGGGCGATCGATCCCGATGGCACGATTCACTGGGATGTGATTGGTATGGTGCTCTTCTTTGGGGTGAGCCTTTATGTCAACCAATTACTCTCAGGGCAAGGCCCTAGCAGCAGCACCAATCCTCAGCAGAACACCGTCAACAAGCTGACGCCTATTATCTTCTCTGGGATGTTTCTGTTCTTCCCACTACCTGCTGGGGTGCTGATGTATATGGTGATTGCCAACATCTTTCAGACGCTTCAGACCTTTATTCTGTCGCGTGAGCCACTGCCTGAGAATCTGCAAAAGATCCTAGACGAGCAGGAGCGCAAGGAAAAAGGGGAACCTAGTCGTGCTGCATTGCCGTTTGAACCCAGCAAAGGTAGCAAGAAAAAGAGCGCCAGTAGCTAGGAGATCCGTCCTTAGCTTCTGTGTGGCCGACCCGGTATATCCACGATCTTTAGTGGTGTTGTGCACGTTGATGATTGTGGGATGCGATGAAGCCGGACTCTGCTCTGCTGTATTACTATCTACCTCAAGCCCAGGGCGTTGCTGAATTTGAGCAGTGATGTTTGCTTGGGAGGTGCGCAGAGCGCATCTCCCAATCTGAATTAAGCAACGGCCAGCCCAACAGGAAAACAGGAAAAGGCCAGGAGTGTCAGGGATGGATCAGACCCCACAACAACGTGGACAGGAGTGGTTGAGCCGATTGCTGGAGTTGGCAGGTTTGCCGGCGGCAGTGCAAGCAGAGTCGGTGGATGCTCATATCGATGGTAGTTGTTGGTTAACGCTCGATACAGCTAGCCTCTCGGACATACAAATTGAGCGGTTACTGAGCGACCACGGGGCAGTGCTGGACTCGATGCAATACCTGATCAACACCACCCTCAACCTAGGGCTGCCTCAGGAGGAACAGCAACCCTACACCATTGAACTGGCAGGTTATCGAGCGCGCCGGCAGCAGGAATTGCAGCAAATGGCGGCGGCAGCAGCGGCAAAGGTGCGGGAAACGGGGCAGGAATATGAACTGGCTTCCCTCTCGTCGGCAGAACGACGACAGGTACACACCTTTTTGAAGGAGTTTGAGGACCTGGAGACCTTTAGTCGGGGACAAGAGCCGGATCGTCGTCTGGTGGTCAAACCCCGGTCGGTAGAAGCATAGCGCTGCTGCATTCTTATTTAGGATGCTTACTCTCCTAGGTTTAGGCTCATCTGTAGAGACTCATCTATAGAGATTGGATCGTCGAGCCGTGACAGAGACCTGTGTGATCCCATCTGCGTTTTGGACTCGCAATTTTAGCTGGTAGAAGTCTGACACTGCAATGCATGCAACTGTCTATCTGCTTTATCCTCTGTTTAACTTAACGTCAGTTCGGGTTAAGAGGGGTTTGGGGCACCACGAATTCACGTTAACTTAGGGTTGGGACAATGTGTTAGCCCCTTGCAATTCAATCGATCTCTTGCATGAATGCTGTTTTGAGAGCACGAATGGTTGGGCAGCAACGCCACACAACCATTCATGCAAGAGGTTTTACCATCACCTGAACTTTGGGAGGGATTCAAGCATGGCATCTATCTACATCCCGCAACTCACAAAAGCACCCCAGCAAACAGAAACCGTAGAAATTGACACACACCTGCCTGACCTGGAGACGCTCACCCCAGTGCATGGCACGGTTACAGTCTCGCATCGGGGTAATTTTCTGGAGGTGAGTGGACAGGCTGAAACCATTGTCACCCTGTCTTGCGATCGCTGCTTGCAACAATACAACTATCGCCTCAAGGTCAACACCTCCGAGATCATCCTGCTCCAGGAGCCTGTGGAGGAGGAGTACGGCGATGAAGAGCATGAGATTTTGTACGAAGACCTAACGGAATCCCTGCCGCCCAATGGCTACTTCTCCCCCACTGAGTGGTTGTACGAGCAGCTTTGTCTGGAGCTACCGCAGCGGCAGTTGTGTGATCGCGCCTGCAAAGGGATCCCAGTCCAAGACGTCCCCGCCGAGCCAGCTGAGACAATTGATTACCGCTGGGCTTCGCTGGAGTCACTCCGTCATTATCTCTCAAATAACTAACTGACGACCCATGAGTTTCAGCGACGAATTTGAGCTGCTGCTGCGCGCCCGTTACCCCCTAATCTACATCCCCACGCGTGAGGAAGAACGGGTAGAAGCGGCGATCGCCCAGTGTGCAAAACAAGGCAACCGCAGCATTTATATCTGGGACTTTGTGGACGGCTACCAGGGCAATCCCAACGATGCTGGGTTTGGCAAGCGTAATCCCCTCCAAGCGCTCGAACTGGTGGAAAAGGTGCCCCCCACGGTTCCCGCCATCTTCATTCTGCGAGACTTTCATCGGTTTCTGGAAGATGTCGCTGTCGCTCGCAAACTGAAGAACTTAGGTCGGGCCTTGAAGTCGCAGCCCAAAAATATCGTGCTACTCTCACCCCAGCTTGCCATCCCCGATGACCTAAGTGAAGTGCTAACGGTAATTGACTTTCCGCTGCCCAACTCCGGTGAGATTCGGCTAGAACTGGAACGGCTGCTGACGGCTATGGGACGCAGCGTGGACGCTCGGACAATGGATGACCTGGTGCGTTCCTGCCAGGGATTGTCGATGGAACGGATTCGACGAGTATTGGCAAAGGCGATCGCCACCCACGGAGAACTGCGCCCTGAGGATGTGGATCTGATCCTGGAGGAAAAGCGGCAGACAATTCGCCAGACCCAAATTCTCGACTTCTACCCCGCCACTGAGCGGATCTCAGACATCGGCGGGTTAGATAACCTGAAAGACTGGTTGTTGCGACGGGGCAACTCCTTCTCAGAAAAGGCGCGGCAGTATGGTCTCCCCCATCCCAGAGGCTTACTACTGGTGGGCATCCAAGGCACAGGCAAGTCGCTGACAGCAAAGGCGATCGCTCACCACTGGCATCTGCCCCTGCTGCGGCTGGATGTCGGGCGTCTGTTTGCAGGACTGGTGGGCGAGTCGGAATCACGCACCCGTCAGATGATCCAACTGGCGGAAGCACTGGCCCCCTGTGTGCTGTGGATTGACGAAATTGACAAAGCGTTTGCGGGGGTAGATGGTCGCGGCGATGCGGGGACAACCAGTCGTGTGTTTGGCACCTTCATTACCTGGCTGGCCGAGAAGACCTCTCCCGTATTTGTGGTGGCCACGGCCAATAACATCCAGGCACTGCCCCCCGAAATGCTACGGCGGGGGCGGTTTGACGAGATCTTTTTTGTAGGGCTGCCCAACCAGGAAGAGCGCCGCGCCATCTTTGCGGTGCATCTAGAACGCTTGCGCCCCCACAATCTCAAGAGTTACGACTTAGATCGACTAGCTTACGAGACCCCCGATTTCTCTGGCGCAGAAATTGAACAGATCTTGGTGGAAGCCATGCACATTGGCTTTAGCCAGAACCGCGATTTCACTACCGATGATGTGCTGGAGGCCGCCAGTCAGATTATTCCCCTGGCGCGAACAGCCCGCGAACAGATCCAGGCGTTGCAAGACTGGGCCGCTGCCGGAAAAGCACGCCTAGCCTCGCGACAAACTAACCTAAGCGGACGCATTCGCTCTGATGAACTGTAGGCTCACACCCGTTTGATCCCTGCCTCAACAGGCCTCCTGCAATCTAATACCAACTCCGTCGGTTATTGATCCGTCGGTTGTTGAGTCGGTTTGTCGTGGTGTCAAACGTGCGCTGCACGTTAATTCTCAGCATGAGAACCAGACGTGAGATAGTCGCACCCTGCGGGTGCGACTATCT
>DVEB01000064.1 GCA_015295905.1 Synechococcales cyanobacterium M55_K2018_004 | reverse complement strand
GGGAAATCAGAGGGGCGGGGTGGGGAGTAGCTGTAGGATGCGTTATGCTGCCGCCTCACACATCCCACGGCTCACTCTCCTACCTCACTCACCGACCCCACCGAAAAATCGCCGCTCCCCAGGTCAAACCGGCTCCAAATCCGGCAGAGGCAATCACGTCTCCGGGCTGAATTTTGCCCTGGCGCACTGCTTCATCGAGTGCCAGCGGAATGGATGCGGCGGAGGTGTTGCCGTGGTTGGCCATATTGCTAATGACTTTTGCGGCGGGAAGCTGGAGGCGATCGGCGACAGCATCCAGAATTCGCTGATTGGCCTGGTGCAGCAACAGCCAATCGACTTGCTCGATGCTGACATTGGCACGAAACAGCGCTTTTTCGATCACCTCAGGAACTCGCTTGACAGCAAAGCGATAGACTTCCTGACCGTTCATGGTGATGGGGTGAAAGCTGCCCTGGCCGATGGTGATGTCATCGACCAGAGGTTTTTCCTGGGGCGTGTAGGCAAGATTGAGGTAGTGGTTTTGGCTGCCGTCGCTGCGTAGTTCAAATCCAAGCAGGCGATCGCCCTCCTGCGTCGCTGTCATCACAACCGCCCCCGCTCCATCCCCGAACAGCACACAGGTGCGGCGATCGCTCCAGTCTACCCAGCGCGACAGTACATCGGCGCCAATCAGCAAGACGTTGCGATAGGTGCCCGTGCGGATAAACTGAGCCGCAGTCACCATGCCAAAGACAAAGCCAGAGCAGGCGGCAGTTAGGTCAAAAGCAACAGCTTGTGTGGCTCCCAAGTCTGCCTGCACCTGGCTAGCGGTGCCAAACAGGTCATCGGGGGTGGAGGTAGCCAGCAAAATCAAATCAAGATCTGCCGCAGCAATCCCGGCCATGGCCAGCGCTCGCTGTCCGGCCTGAGCAGCGAGGGTGCACAACGATTCATCAGGCCTCGCTAAACGTCGGTTTTGAATGCCAGTGCGACTGGCAATCCATTCGTCGGAGGTGTCAACCAGGCGACTCATCGCCTCATTACTCATAGAAGTATCCGGGGTTGCAGACCCGCATCCAGCGATCGCAACCCCAGCCCCAAATTGTTGCAACATTACTCAATACTCTCTGATGTGTCGATGGTGCGTGGCCGGCCAGATGCTTCAGCGACTGTGGTTCCCTCAGGCAGAGAGGCACCCACTGCCAGCTCTTCATACTGGCTCCGAATGCGCTCCAGCACTGCATGGTCTACTGCGTCCTTGGCCATCCGGATGGCATTAAAAATAGACGGAGCCTGAGAACTGCCGTGACTGATAATGCAAATTCCAGCCACCCCCAAAAGCAGAGCGCCACCATGTTCTGCATGGTCAACCCGCTGCTTAATGCGGCGCAGGTTTGGCCTCAAGATAGCCGTACCCAGTTTGCCATTAATGCCTTGGGGCAATTCTTCCCGCAAGATCTGGAGCATAATTTCGCCCACGGCCTCGGCAAACTTCAGCAACACATTGCCCACGAAGCCATCGCAGACGACCACATCAAACTGACCAGAGAGGACATCCCGCCCTTCCGCATTCCCAATAAAGGCAATCTGCCGATTTTCCTGGAGCATCTGGTGAGTACGGACGGCTAGGTCATTGCCCTTAGAAGACTCTTCACCAATGTTCAGTAGGCCAACTTTCGGTTCGCTAATGCCTAAGACATACTGAGAATAGACCGAACCCATAACCGCAAACTGCTCTAAAAACTTGGGTCGGCAGTCTACATTGGCACCCACGTCCAGCACCAACACTGGTTTGGACATCATGGTAGGAAGAACCGCTCCGATGGCAGGCCGGTCAATCCCCGGAAGCCGCCCCAAACGCAGCAGCGCTGCTGCCATTGCTGCGCCAGAGTGCCCCGCAGACACCACTGCATCGGCACGCCCTTCTTTAACCAGTTGCATCGAGACGTTGATCGAGGCTTTGGGCTTGCGTCGAATACCGGTCAGTGGCTCTTCATGCATCTCAACTACGCCTTCCGCTGGAACAATTTCCAGATCCGTTGCGGCTCCGTGATGCTTGAGCGAAGTCTGAACTTGGTCGGGGTCACCGACCAGCAACACCTTGACTCCAAGCTCTGCCTGTGCCCTAACTGCTCCAGCCACGATTTCTGCTGGGGCGTGATCGCCACCCATCGCATCAACTGCGATTGTTGCCCGAGTTGAACCCATTGATCGAAGTTATAGAAACCTCAAAAATTCTATCAGATGGATTCTCACAGTAACGGGAAACCAACGAGGAAAGCGGCACAATCCAGAAAATATTCTTAAACGTTAGGAGCAGGAAACTTATTCTTCTCCGGGAGGAACAATGCGTTGGAACAGGTAACCTGTGCCACGAGCCGTCAGGATGAGTTCGGGGTTGCTAGGGTCATCTTCCAGCTTGGCGCGCAAGCGAGAGATGTGGACATCGACCACGCGGGTGTCTACGTGACGTTCTGGGGTGTAGCCCCATACTTCCTGCAGAATTTCAGAGCGAGAGAAGGGTTCTCCTGAGCGCCCCACTAGCAGTTCCAGTAGGCTAAACTCCATGCCTGTCAGCCGGATACGTTCATCGCCTTTGTAGACCTGACGCTTGTTCGTGTCGATGCGGATCTGGTTGATCTGGATGACACCAGAACTGGGAATGCCCGAAGTGCCAGTCTTCTCAACGCGGCGCAAAACTGAGCGAATGCGAGCTTCCAATTCCTTCGGCGAGAAGGGTTTGACCACGTAATCATCGGCTCCTAGTTCCAGCCCGGTGATTCGGTCGGCAACATCGCCCAAGGCAGTCAACATGATGATAGGAACATCCGACTCCTTGCGGAGTTCTTGACAAACGCCATAGCCATCCAGCTTGGGCATCATCACGTCCAGCACAACTAGATCGGGATCTGAGTGGCGGAAGGTTTCGAGGGCTTCTTCTCCGTCGGCGGCAGTCACCACGTCATAGCCAATCATTGAGAGACGAGTTTCTAAGATGCGGCGAATGCTGGCCTCGTCGTCAACCACCAGAATTTTTTCTTTATGGCTTTCCAATTTACTTAACACTCCTTCAAGGGTTTTTTTGAAAGTTATTTATCTCAGCCCTACAATTAAAATATTAACGTACTTGATCCTCACCTGATCCCCACGGAATTCCTGACAGAATTACATTTCAACGTATTTTAAGATTTGCCATCGATTTAATGATTTCTCCCAACAATTCGCAATATTTGGTTTGAAATCTGTTCAAGGAATGCGGAATATTGACCACACCCTTCGTCGGGGAGATGGTTCAAGGGAGATGCGTGAAGGAAGATTGTGTTCAATATGCCGAAGCCGCGCACGAAGTATGTCTGTAATCAATGTGGGGCTGAAGAGGTGCAATACTTTGGGCGGTGCCGCTCCTGCGGGAGTTGGAATTCTCTCGTTGAGGAACTGCTGCCGCCAACTGCATCGGGGCCGACGCGGACTGCCATAGGAACAGTCAGTCGTTCTAGCAAGCAGGGGCGATCGCCCCAAAAAACGCCGCAGTCCCTCGTTTCCCTGACTCTGCCTGAAATCGCCGACCATCCCCAAGTCCGGTTCTCCTCTGGATACACCGAACTCGATCGCGTCTTAGGCGGAGGCATTGTCCCTGGCTCACTGGTGTTGATTGGTGGCGATCCGGGAATCGGAAAATCCACGTTGCTATTGCAAACGGCAAATCAGTTAGCAACCCGATACAGAACGTTATATGTCTGTGCCGAAGAGTCGGGACAACAGGTGAAATTGCGGGCACAGCGGCTCGGTGTGGATGGCGGCGGCACGGGAGAAGCAGCACGGGATGCGTCGCTTTACCTGTTGCCGGAAATTGACCTGGACACCATCATTGCGGAGTTGGAGTCGTTGCGTCCACAGGTGGCGGTCATTGACAGTATCCAGGCGTTGTATTTCGCAGCGCTCAATTCGGCGCCGGGGTCGGTGGCGCAGGTGCGCGAGTGTACGGCAGCGTTGATGCAGGTAGCCAAGCGGGAGCATATTACGCTGTTCATTGTGGGCCATGTGACGAAGGAAGGAGCGATCGCAGGCCCCAAGGTGCTGGAGCACCTCGTCGATACAGTGCTGTATTTTGAGGGCGATCGCTTTGCCAGTCATCGGTTATTGCGTGCTGTCAAAAATCGCTTCGGAGCAACCAACGAACTGGGCGTGTTTGAGATGGCCGAGCAGGGGCTGGCGGAGGTGCTGAATCCCTCCGAACTATTCCTCAGCCACCGCGATCAAGAGACCCCAGGGACGGCAACGATCGTTGCCTGCGAGGGCACCCGTCCACTGGTGGTGGAACTGCAAGCGCTGGTTAGCCCCACCAGCTATCCTTCTCCGCGGCGAACGGCCACTGGCTTTGAATACAACCGACTGCAACAGATCCTCGCCGTGCTAGAGAAGCGTGTTGGCATTCCCCTGTCGAAATTGGATGCCTACGTTGCCTCGTCGGGTGGTCTTAACGTGGCAGAACCAGCAGCAGACTTGGGGGTGGCGATCGCCGTTGCAGCCAGTTTTCGCGATCGCATTGTTGACCCTGAAACGGTGTTGATCGGTGAAGTGGGGCTGGGTGGACAGGTGCGACCTGTAGCCCAGATGGAACTGCGCTTGCGAGAAGCCGCCAAGTTGGGATTCAAGCGGGCCATTGTGCCGGCGAGTCAGGCGGAATATCCGGGCGTGAATCTAGAGATGACTCCGGTGACACGGGTGGTAGATGCGATCGCAGCAGCCTTAGTCGGCAGACGAGTTGGGGTCGAGGAGGAGCAGCGTGATGAGAGGGTTGAATCAATCACAGAAGTTGAATCAATCGCGGAATGAGATGTCTTCAAATGTGCTCACCCTTTGCCTCAGCTTCCTCGATCGCCTCCTGCACAAACAATCGCGCTAGACGATCGTAAATTCCTGCGCCAATGTATTGAGGATACTTGTGCAAACGACTGTAAACCCAAATTAGCTCGCCTTCCAAATAAATCCGTACATCCTGAGTCAGGCTCCGGCACTGGGCTTTGAGAGAGTTGGCGGTATTGAGGGCATCAGTCCAGCGTTCAAACTCTTGGGAGAAGCCTTTGGTGACAACTTGGAACATAGAGGGGTGGGGTAAGAGAACCATCCAACGTTTAAACTCCACCATGATACCAATTTCAATAAAAGCCAGGGCAGATGACTGGGAGAAGGCCTTGCGGCATGCGGCTCTCTCCCAATCATCTGCCGCATCGGGACTTTAAAATCGGGACGTTAAATTGGTATGACAACCCATGGCATGATTCAAGAAAAGTTTAGGGGAATTGGAACCTGATTTATGTTTAGGGTTACTTCAACGAACCTATCGGAACTATCAATATCTGGAACAGTAAGATCTAGAACAGTAAGTGGTTGAATGATATCGATTTTGATCGTTTGTTGAACTGTGTACTCATAACGTGAATTCTAGATAAGCTGAAACCCTTGATTTTCCGAGCGCGACGCGCTCGGAAAATCAAGAGTGTTGGGGCACCGCATCGGGCGCGATACCCTAACACCTACTTAACCCCAACTGACGTTCATGAGGCCTCTGCTAGGGCGCCTGCCCAACGCCTCCGGCTGAGTCGGGAAACAACTACGCCACTCGCTGACCAATCACGGCATAGAATGGATCGCCTCCGGGAAGCCCCAACATTTGCAGAAAAGACGGTACTGATGAGGGACGAGCGATCGCTTCGATGTTGCCAAAACCGGGGATGGCTTGAAAGTATTGTTTCACCAAGTCAACGCGCTGAGCTTCGGAGGCTTCTCGCCAAGCCGCGATCGCCTTCTGATAAAACATCCGGTTTGAGAAGCTGAAGATAGCAATCCCACCCGGTTTCAAAATGCGATAGATCTCAGCAAAAACGGCTTCCGGTCGCTGCAGGTATTGCACCGAAACAGCATTGAGTACGGCATCGAAGGACTGGTCTGGTAGCGGCAACATCTGATTTTGATTCAGATTTTGGACGAAGTAATGATCGAGGCGAGGATTTTTCGCCAGTTCCTCCTCGTTCATGCCGTGGCCTTCCACATGCTCAAAGGTAATCTCATCCGGCAGGTGCGACACCCAACTACTCATCATGTCGAAAATCCGAGTATGGGGCTGTAGGCGTTGCCGATATAGGTCAGTGAGTTGCTGAATAAAGCCTTCGTCTACATGAGTGACAAATCGTGGAAAGCTGTAGAAGAGTGCATCGTCTGACTCGTCTAGCTTGACGCGCTGCTGAGGGTCTAGCATCATCGGTTGCGGCTCCCAACATTCTCCATCTATCAGTGTAGAGAAAGTTGAGAAATGTTAAGAGTGCCGCCTGCACTTCTCGGCGTTGCTGACTGAACCCACGCTGGTTGGGGGGAGAGACGTACTGAACGTGAATTCGGGATAGGCTGAAACCCTTGCTGTTCC
The DNA here is from genome assembly GCA_015295905.1 of Synechococcales cyanobacterium M55_K2018_004. GTDB lineage: Bacteria > Cyanobacteriota > Cyanobacteriia > Elainellales > Elainellaceae > DVEB01. The sequence continues at coordinate 2,336 of DVEB01000064.1, read as the reverse complement.
GTGCGCGACGCGCACGGAACAGCAAGGGTTTTGGAGCACCGCGCCCGGCGCGGTGCTCCAAAACCCTCTTAACCCGAACTGACGTTACTGAGCCTGCCTTTCCCTCCAACCATCCCATGGGGACTAGCGTGAATTCGGGATACGCTGAACCCGCGATTTTCCTGGGCGCGGTGCCCCAACAGCCGCTTCAGTCAAACTGACGTTGGATGCAGCCATGCCATGCTTATCCTCAAGGGCGATCGCCAGCTAGATCGCCCTCGCCTGCAAAAAAAATTGCCCGACCCTATAAGCCCCCAGGGTCAGGCAAATTACCTGTAAGGACGCTTTCCTAAACAGAAAAACTGAATGACTCAATTGCCCCCTTCGTCATTCAATTTTTCCGAATGCGTTCTCCAGAAGTGACTCTATTCTCGTCTGGATAGCTGTTGAGAGACTTCGAGATGAATACTGAACTTTCTGGGACGAGAACCTAAAGTTTTGGAAAGAACTCCGTAGATTTACTCTCAGTCACCGTGGACTTCTATACCGTGGAGTATGCAAGCAGTCAGGACGGGAGCCTAGAATAGCAGAAAAATTTAAGAGATGTGAATAGGCGATCGCCATTGCTGGGGTCTTCCGCCTGGAAACAGCACTCCTGTGCAACCATTGGCCTCCATCATAGCCACAAGGTTATAGTGGGGGCGAACCTATCCCCCTGAACCTGATTGAGGCAATGCTGGTATGGCAGTTCAACCTTCTCCCCTCGCCTTTGCCCAGAAACCCATCTCCTTTGGCACCGATGGCTGGCGTGGCATGATTGCGGCAGATTTCACCTTCGAGCGAGTCATGCAGGTGGCTCCTCGTGCGGCGATCGCCCTGGAGCAAGCCTATGGTCACCTGACAACAAGCAAAACCATTATTGTGGGATATGACCGCCGCTTTTTGTCAGCAGAGTTTGCCCGTGCTGCCGCCGAGTCCATCCAAGCCGCTGGCTTCGATGTCATGTTGTCAGCATGTTTTGCCCCCACACCTGCCTTTAGCTGGGCGGCGCAACAGCAAAATGCCCTTGGCGCTGTGGTAATCACCGCCAGCCACAACCCTGCAGCCTACTCTGGACTGAAGGTCAAAGGTGGCTTTGGGGGGTCTGTTCCGCCAGAGGTGACGCAAAACATTGAAGCCCTCTTGACTCAGGCCTTGCCAACAGCAGACGCCGAGGGACAATTAGCCACCTTTGATCCGTGGGAGAGCTACTGTGCAGGGTTGCGAGCTAAGGTGGATGTTGCCCCCCTACGGCAGGCGATCGCCACAGGCAAGCTCACCGTCTTTGCGGATGTCATGCATGGCGCAGCGGCGACAGGCCTGGAACGACTATTGGGAATATCCATCCACGAACTCAACAGCAACACCGATCCAACCTTTGCTGGTGGTGCGCCAGAGCCGCTGCCCAAATACCTGCCCGACCTGTTGCACCAGATCAAGACTTACCCGCGTCAGTCTGCTGATGAGTTGGTGGTGGGCTTGGTATTCGACGGCGATAGCGATCGCATTGCAGCCGTGGACGGAGCCGGCAATTTCCTGAGTTCTCAAGTGCTGATCCCCATCCTGATCGAACACTTGGCGACCCGCCGAGGGTTTACGGGCGAAATCGTCAAAACCATCAGTGGTTCTAACTTGATCCCGCTAGTTGCAAAACTCTACAATCTCCCCCTATACGAAACGGCAATCGGCTATAAATACATCGCCGATCGGATGCTGGAGGCCCCTGTATTTCTGGGAGGCGAAGAGTCGGGTGGGATTGGCTACGGCAATCATATCCCCGAGCGGGATGCCCTGCTCTCGGCGCTCTACGTGCTGGAGGCCATAGTGCAGTCAGGCAAGGATTTGAGCGAACTGTATCACAGCTTGCAGGAGCGCACGGGTTTCTCCTCCCACTATGACCGGATCGATCTGCCTTTGGCCAGTATGGAGGTGCGTGCCCGTTTACTAGGGCAGTTGCAAACAAACCCACCGAAAATGGTGGCGGGCCAACCAGTGCTGGACTGCCTCAGCCTTGATGGCTACAAGTTTCAGTTGGCAGACCAGAGTTGGTTGCTCATCCGCTTCAGTGGCACCGAGCCTGTGCTGCGGCTCTATTCGGAAGCCTCTACTCCTGAGCGAGTGCATGAAAACCTGGCTTGGGCGAAGGACTGGGCCACCGCAGTTTGACTGCCAGATCACGGGTAATTCAGATTGCTCCTGCAAGGCAGGGATCATCAGATACGGAGTCTGGCTGTCAAGTGTCCGTGTGATTTTTGTGCAACGCACGCGAAACATGGGTTGTGCAAAAATCATACCGACTCCGTCGGTTATTGAGTCGG
>DVEB01000193.1 GCA_015295905.1 Synechococcales cyanobacterium M55_K2018_004 | reverse complement strand
TTTTACACCACGACAAACTGCTACTTTTACAGACGGATTCTGTATGACATTAGGATGATTGCAAGCAGCGGATGGCAACCAACATGCCACGGGCTTTGTTGAGGGTTTCCTCATATTCCTTCTGGGGGTCAGAGTCGGCGACTAAGCCTGCACCCGCCTGGACAGTGACGATGGAGGTGCCATCGGGCTGGTTGCGGACAACCATCGTGCGAATGGCGATCGCCGTATTCAACTGGCCTTCAAAGTCGTAGTAACCATAGGCCCCAGAGTAGACTCCCCGCCGACACCCTTCCAGTTCGTAAATGATTTCCATCGCACGGATTTTGGGGGCGCCGCTGACGGTGCCTGCGGGAAAGCTGGCCTTCAACAAGTCCCAAGCTGTTTTGTCAGGTGCTAGGTTGCCGATCACATTGCTGACGATGTGCATCACGTGAGAATAGCGTTCAATCACCATCAACTCATCCACGGTAACGCTGCCATTGGTGCAAACTCGCCCCAAGTCATTGCGGCCTAGGTCTACCAGCATGACGTGTTCCGCCAGTTCCTTGGGGTCTTGCAGCAGGTCTGCCGCTAAGGCACTGTCTTCAGCAACGGTTTTACCACGTGGTCGGGTGCCTGCAATTGGGCGTAAGGTGGCCACTCTTCCTGTAGGAGAATTCTCGACCTTGACCATCACTTCTGGACTAGAACCAATAATTTGCCAGTCAGGGAAGTGGAAGTAGGCCATGTAGGGCGAGGGATTGATCAACCGCAGGGAGCGGTAGAGAGCAAAGGGGTCGCCCTTGTATTCTGTTGACAACCGTTGCGAAATGACCACCTGAAAAATATCACCCGCTTTGATATAGTTCTTGGCCTTCACCACGTTGGCGCAAAACTGCTCCTGGGTAACGTTGCTGTGGTACTGGAGGGTAGAGGACTGGGTTTCTTGGGGACTCCTCCACTCCAGGATGGTGTCCTGCGTGGAGAGGGGGAGTTGCAGTTTCGCCACCATCTGTCGGACGCGATCGCACGCCTGCTCGTAGGCCACCCGCTGGTCGACTTGGGGGTCGCGCAGGTCCGCATAGGCGATCGCCCAGATCTTGCGGCGCACTTGGTCGAAGATCAACAACTGATCGATCTGCATCCACAGGCCATCGGGGATGTCATGCTCACCGGGCGGATAGATCGGCACTCGCGGTTCCACCCAGTGGATCAGTTCATAGCCCCAGAAGCCAAATAAGCCCCCAATCCCCGGTGGCAATTGAGGCAGGGTAACAGGGCGGTAGGGTGCCAAGCAGGCGGCCAAGGCATCGAAGGGATCGCCCTCAAAGATGTGCTGGCTGCCGTCTCGGTGAGTCTGCACAGTCTGAGGGCCGCGAGCCTCCAGCGTCCACACTGGGTCGCAGCCCACAAAGCTATAGCGGCCTAGCTTTTCACCCCCCTCCACTGATTCCAGCAAGAAACTGTAGGGCTGTCCGGCACATACTTTATACCAAGCCGAAACCGGCGTATCGAGGTCGGCTACCCATTCCTGGTATACCGGCACAAAGTTGCCTTGCTGGGCCAGCACAGAAAATTGCTCAAAGTCCGGGAAGATCATAACCAGTCGGGGATCGAAGTGAATAGAAACGGCACGGGCCGGGTGAATCACAGGTGAATCAAAACTGTCAGTTCGGGTGTAGAGGGTTTTGGGGCACC
>DVEB01000283.1 GCA_015295905.1 Synechococcales cyanobacterium M55_K2018_004 | reverse complement strand
ACGTGCGCGCAGCGCACGTTTTACACCACGACAAACTGCTACTTTACAGACGGATTCTGTATCAGTTTGAGTGAAATCAGTTCGAGTGCAGAGGGTTTTGGGGCACCGCACACAGCACCGTGTCCCAAAACCCTCGCTTTTTTTCAGTGCGCCGCGCCGGAAAAAGCGAGGGTTTCAGCTTATCCCGAATTCATGTTCGATATGCTTTGGTAAATACGTTGTGCAATGTGCTGACCTAGTTGTGTGGGGGTGCTTTGGGGGTCAGCCGTGAGGGGAGCGATCGCCACCGACGCCAGATAGTGATCCTGCTGCAATGACCCCGGGTGTTCGCTAAACAGTTGAACTAGTCGCTCCTCGATCGCAGCCTGGAGAATACGTCGTTCGCGGGGGGAAAGATCGATGTCGTTGAGGATGAGGCGATCGATGTGGAGGTGGAGCGGCATGGGAATTTGGGCTTGTTGCGCTATTGGAAATCGAGTTCGTTGATGGGGCGGTCGAGTTTGCGATATTCAGTGCGGGCGGCGGCAAGGACGAGGGGCATGGTGACAGGAGTACCTGCCTGGGCTGCGAGGAAGGCGGCATTGATAGCAACCGTGTGGATGTTGCCGCCTGTGAGGTTGAGGGTGGCAAGGCGATCGCAGTCTAACCCTGTGGTGGGGGTTTCGGGAGGAAACGCCTGTTGCCACAAGCGAATCCGTTCCCGCAAACTAGGGAAGGGGAAGTTAACAATAAAGCGGAGGCGACGTAGAAAAGCCGTATCTAGCGCATTCTTCATATTGGTTGCGAGAATGGCTAACCCGCGATATGCTTCCATCCTCTGAAGTAAATAATTAATCTCAATATTGGCATAGCGGTCATGGCTATCTTTCACTTCACTACGTTTGCCAAACAAAGCATCTGCTTCATCAAACAAGAGAATAGCACCACCATCTTCAGCAGCATCAAACAGTCGTCTTAAGTTCTTTTCTGTCTCACCGATATACTTGCTGACCACAGCAGACAGATCAATCCGATAAAGATTCAGTTTCAAATCATTGGCAATCACTTCCGCTGCCATAGTTTTTCCCGTGCCACTTTCACCTGCAAACAGGGCATTGATCCCCATTCCTCGGTTCAGCTTGCGATGGAATCCCCACTCCTCATACACCTGGTGTCGCTGGCGTACTTGGTCGGCAATTTGCTTCAGGAGATTTGTTGCTTCAGCAGGGAGGATTAGATCGGTCCAGGTTGCTTTGGTGTCAATGCGTTGAGCCAGCGTATCGAGTTGAGGTCGGGTATGGATCAGACAGTTTGACCACAGGGTTTCAGAGGAAGCAGCACTGCGCTGAGCGATCGCACTAATGGCCACCGCACTTAAGTTAAACTGCGAGGCAAGCTGAGTCGGCAGGGCAGAGGTGGAGTCGTTCAGGGCGATCGCCCACAGGCGCTTCTGCTCTGCGGGGGTTGGTTTTTCCACATCGAGGCAAAAGCCATCTTGCCCAGGCATTTGCTGCGAATCTCGACTGCTGCAAAAAAACAGTCCCCGGCTCTGACTCAGAAACCGATTCACCGGGCTGGCTGCCCCCTTTGTCAGGTGCTCCTCAGCGTCATGACCATCCAGGTAGAGTGCCATGGGCAGCAGCAAACTTTCCCGTTGCCAAAGCCGTGCCAGCAGTTCTAGATCTGCTGGTTGGGTGGGCAATTGTTCAATCGGCAGGCGATAGAGTCTCAAATCCAACAATTCACAAGTCTGCTGGGCAATCAGTTGTTTGCTGAGGCTGTCGGCTCCCACCAGTTGCAGAGGCGGGAGCGGCTCGTAGAGATCGAGGGCTTGCAGAAACTGGGCGATCGCCTCAACGCCGGCCTGCTGCGAAGGCGGCAGTTCACCGCGAAAGGCAGCAGTTTGCATTGGCAGCAGCAACGCACTGAAGCGGTCATCCAGTTCGTTCAGTCCTTTGATGTAATTGGTGATCCGCTCGTCGGCTCGCAACGCGCTGGTGGTCAGGGGTTGGGCTGGGGGTTGGTTGATTTCTAGCAGTTGCCAGTAGCGCAGGGGACGTTGGGGCGAGAGCGCCTCCCAGGATGGCTCGGCGAAACAACGAAAGGCCAGGGAAAACGTGGGATAGGGGCGGCTGCTATTGCCTTGAGCCCGGGCGTAGTGTTCCCCCATTTGGGGGTCCAGTTCGGTGGCAACACAGAGCCACAGGAGCGATCGCTCGAAGTGAGAGAGACCGAGGCGGTCGCCGAGGGAGGTGAGGGTGGGGATGGGTGGAGTGGGCGAGGGGGGGGAAGGGGCTGGCGTGGAGAGGGTCTTGAGGCGATCGCGTAACCAGTGCAAGGCAGCGGCGATCGCTTCAGCATTGGTGGTTGGCCAGTCGGTAGAAATCATGGCAGGGTGACTCGCTGGGTGGGGTCAAAGCCAGGTTGGGTGGTGCGGTTGATGATCAGTTGGCTGTCTACGCCATCGACGCGCAGGCGCAGCCAGTAGTCACCTGGGGGCAGGCGCTTTGCCTCAAATTGCAGGTCGCTGTAGCGCAGCAGGTCCCGGCTGAGCGGGGGTGGGTCGGGCAGCAGCGGGGGATTCCAGGCAAGTTCGCGATCGCCCAACAACAAACTCACGGCTTGCGATCGCGCTACGGTGGGGACGCAGCGCAGGCTGAGGGTGGCTTTGCCGAAGGGGTCGTCATTGGTTGGGGGGTCGCGGCGGACAGTGACGGTTTCCGTCAGGATTTTGGGGGCAAGGGCGATTGCCATTTCATTGGTGACACGCTCAGGCAGAGCCGCAGCCGATGAAATCACTGCTTTGACGCGATAGAGTCCAGCTAGCCACTGATTAGTCGGAGCATTGGGGTCAGCGGCATTGCCTGGTTGCGGCAGCACCAGCGGCAGGGAGAGTGGTGTCCTAGCCAGAATTTGAGCCGGTGCTAGGGGAACGCTCAGGCGGGGGTGCTGGAAGCAGACCCGCACCACATCGCCGACCAAGTTCTGTCCCTGCAAGGTCAGGTCGGGGGTGCCGTCCGCCGGAGTGCCTAGGAAGATCGATGCCTGACCATCGCGATAAACCACAGTTTCCAACGTGGGGAAAGGCAGCAGCACCGAAGGCTGCACGATGACTCCAGCATTGTTCCGACCCACCATCAGCACAGGCAGTGGAGTTACGCTGGGGCGCTGGCTGTCGATCAGCACCACAGAGACTTCGTAGGTCGCAGAAATGCGGTACTGCGTCTGAAAGCTGCTCCAGAGTTTTGAGGTTTCTTCTAAGGTCAAGGGTTGCAGCGTAATCCGAATCCGTTCCACCTGGTTATGCAAGTCGCTCTCTGGGAGCGCGGCTCGAATGTGATCGGCACTCAACATGGTGTTGTCGTGCAAAATTTGCATGGCCCGCCCCAGCAAACGGTGCGCCAGCGTGTCGTCATTTTCCTTGCCGTAGGCAGTCATCAGGTAAAACAATTTCAGCGGCAGGGGACTGGGGCTGTTCTCTCCTGGCCGACGGTTGGGCATCTCCCGATTGCGCCACGCTGGGTCAGGCATCAGGTGATACAGAAATAAATTCACTTGGTTGGGGTCATTGCTCTCCCGTGCTTTGTCGGGTGGACGGGTGGTGACTCCGCCGCTGCCCAGTTCGCTTCCCAACCCACGGGTGAGCAGGTTGCGGAGTGTTGTGGTGACGGCCGCGATCGCAAGCGAGTTGGTCATGGTTTTGAGCATCCTGGAGGCAAGACAGGCATTAATCTTTCTGGCTACGCTGTTGCAAATAGTCCTGAAGTGAGACTTGGGGCCTTGGAACAGGGACCGAGCGGGCCGGAACTGGGCGGGGAGTAGTGCGGACTTCAATGCGACCGATAGTGATCTGGATGGTGGGGGGAGGTGCAGAGGTGGGCAGGGGAGGAGGTGGCAAGCGGGCGGCAAGAGGCGTTGCCTTTTGCGGGAGAATGGTGGCAGGAATCCGATAGAAGGGGTGTTTTGAGAATTGAGCAGCAGGAAGGGCGATCGCACCCTCTTCGGCAGAGGCAATAGGCAGATGAATCGGCCCTGAGATATCCTGTGAAGAATTTCCAGTATTGAATTCTGATAGCGGCGTAGAAGCAGTGCGAATAATTGTAGTGAACGCAGGATTACGCTCTAAATTCGAGTTTGGATAATGCGAAGTTGGCGTGGAGGAGGATAAAACTCCATCGTTTTCGATAGACCTTGGGGGATGGGAGGGGGCGATCGCTAGTGGAGTGTCTATCCTCAAATTCACAAGTCGATCTGAGGGCTTTTCTGATGAGAGGTTCTCAGGCCGGATTGCTGTTTTGAACTCACGGTTCTGAGTTTGGGGTGCAGATTGTTCAGTCAAAACCTGGGGAGTGAGCAGAGAGAAAACCGATGTTGATGGTGAAGTGTGTTGGTGAGGTTGATTGGAGATAGCAGGCTCTAGGACGGGTGTCTGTGCGACAAGTGGAGGTCTGATTTCAGGAGCAGATGGGTTTGCGACTAGTGCAGAAAAGGTAGGTGGTGGTGATTGCTGGTCAACCCTTGCGGCGGTTACTGAAGGTAAGCCATGAGATCGCAGTGATTGATGAGGTTGATGATGACGTGGATAGTGTTGCCTAGGGCTTGCCTCTAGTGTACTCATCTTGCTGTGTAACGGTGTTATTTGCTTGGTCTGTATTGATTGCACAGCAGCCGAGTCAGAGTCATTATAATTGCTACCGAACTGATGTCGTAAATCATCAGCAGCAGTAATGGGTTGAGCATTCTCTAACTGTTCCCCTGCCCATTCCGGCAAAGATGCATCCGACATCACTGTTTGCTGTAAAAAACTGTTCTTTGGGAGTCCGGCAAAGTTATGCATCACTCCTGTAGCGATCGCGTGTGGCATTAGTTGAGACGAGCTTTGCCATGAAGCCCCCTCAGCCCCTCCGTCTTCCTCAGGAGTACTGTCTAAAGCAAGGCCAAGGGCAAACAGGGGAGCGATCGCTGGACGCACCACCGCCGCCATTCCTAATGTACGTGCTGCTAGTCCTCCACTGCCCTGAGTCATTGAGCCTCCTCTGAAGAAACAACGGCTTTCCCAAAATTAGGCGGCTGCCCCCCTGATCTGCTCCTCTCTGCGTTCATCTGCATGATCAGCACTGCGTCATCCAACTCTGGTTTTTGTGTGAGAGGCACACACGCTGTATATCTCTCACACAAAACATCGTTGGTTAAAATCAGCAACGCCCATCTGCATTACCCTAACTCCCCACTTTTTCCAGATAAATTCTTCTCCGCCAGCTACTCATCGATAAAATATCAGCCTCACGCCAGCCATAGGCCCTTGCCAGCGTATGCACCTCCCCCAAAAGACGTTGGGCCTGCGTGCTCAACTCCGCCCAGAAAAAACTGACAATATCAAACAACTGTTGCCAGGTGCGATCGCACACCGGACAACACAGAGTTAGCCAGATCTCCGCTTGGGGGTCGTAGGTCGCCAGTTGGTTAGCCAGTTGAGTCAGCACAGGTGCGGGCAGAGTTGCAATATCCACTGGTTGTCCGTCCTGGGTGGCCTGTCGCAGGCAACGCTGGGCAAGTTGGGTCTGGGCCGTCTCCAGGTTAGGGGCATGGGCGATCGCCGCTAAGTCTTGACTATTGGGTGTGCCAAACCGCAGGTGAAACCCCTCCAGCATCAGGTCAAACTCAGCTTCACTGGGAGGCAATTCGTTGACCCGAATATCCCCCACGTTCAACGTAAATTCCAGCGGTTCGCCACAGTGCGGGCACACCGCCAGACTCTCTAACTGCGGCCCAAAGGTGAGTTCCCGCAGGGTTAGTAAACAGGCATCGCGCTGACCAATGCTAAGGCGCGACAACTCTTCCAAACTGCGGTCTGGAAACGCCAAGGAGAGCAGCGTCATGGCCCGGTCGAGCGGGTGTTGGCGCTGACCGATTTCCCAAACCTGTAGAATTTGCTGGGCAGAGAGCGATCGCATCGTTTACACCAAGTCAAGCAGGAGTGTGTGTGAGCGCGAGCGCCTTGTTTCCTCTAGGGACGAATTTTGGGACACGAGTGGCACACCCTGCGACGCTTACCCCAAAATCTATCCTTCCAGTCAGCACCTCCAGCCTGAGACTGGCGTGCTCGCACTCACAGGACAACTAGGCCGGTTCCAGGAAACTCGGCTCTGTAGGTTCTGTCACATCGTAGTCACGTTCCCATCCCTCGTTTTGCAGTTGGATGCTCTGGATTGCTACCGCATTGGCGCTGGCATCTAGTTCTGGTAGGGCGGTGAACTCAGATACCCAGCAACGATAGACCTTGTAGGCGATCGCCACCTGTCCGGCCTCATTCATCATTTCAATAATGATGTCTTTGCGGAAGTCCTTCAGAGAAACCTCAGCTCCCAGACCAGAGCCAAAGTTCCAGACCTTGTTGGCCCACTGCTCGAAGTCCTTGTCGTGGGTCACCCCCCGTTCCAGCATGATCGGTTCGTATTTTGACTGTCCTGGTGAGTGGCGGGCGCTGCTGGGATCACCGCCCTCGCGGTGCGTGACTACTTCCGTCGATCGCTTCAACGCCCCTACTTTGCTGATCCCTGCCACGTACCGACCATCCCACTTGACGCGAAACTTGAAGTTTTTGTAGGGGTCAAAGCGGTTTGCATTCACACTAAACTGAGCCATTGGGTTCTCCCTCAAGTTTCAATCTGACCGGCCAATTGTTGAATTTTGATGATGACGAATTCAGCGGGTTTTAATGGGGCAAATCCCACCAGAATATTCACAATTCCCAAATTAATGTCGTTCTGCGTGGTGGTTTCTTTGTCGCATTTCACCAGATAGGCTTCGCGGGGCGTTTTGCCCTGGAAGGCTCCCTGCCGGAACAAGTTGTTCATAAATGCGCCAACATTCAGCCGAATCTGTGCCCACAACGGTTCATCATTCGGTTCAAAGACAACCCATTGTGTTCCCCGGTACAGGCTTTCTTCAATAAACAGTGCTGTCCGGCGGACCGGCACATACTTCCACTCTGAGGCCAGTGCATCAGATCCAGCAGCGGTGCGCGCGCCCCAAGCGACATTGCCGTAGTCACGGAATAACCGAATGCAGTTTAATCCTTTGGGATTCAGCCGACCATTCTCCAGGTCGGTCATCTTGTAGGACAGTTCGCGTACTCCAATCAGTCCCGCTTCGGTTCCCGCGGGTGCTTTCCAAACGCCACGACTGGCATCGGTGCGGGCATAAATTCCAGCGATCGCCCCACAGGGGACAAATTCTTCGGTGCGGTTTTCCTGCAGCGGATCCCCTAGCTTTAAGCGCGGAAAATAGACAGCAGCATTGCGTCCCAGAGCTTCACTACCCAGCGAGGCCCGCAACTCGTCGATCCCCTTCTCCGCAGCCGCAACATCCTTCCACTTAGCGGGGGGGTCTACAATCAACATGGCCCGTCGTTGCTGACAATAGCGGACGGCCTCTCCCAGCGTATCAGTGCCGACATCTGTGCCTCGTTCCAGCGGTGGAATACACATCAAGTTAAATAGTTCCACCTTGTCTAAGGCGTAAATGCCCGTGCGGTTGCCAGCAGATCCCTTGACTTCGGTATCGGTAATCGCTACCCCATCATTGCCTGTTTGGTTCGATTCAACAAAATTCGCGCTGGCTTCGGGTCTAGTCATCAGGGTTGCGCCAACGGCATCTACCAGTTTCGATTCCAGTTCAATTACCTTTAAGTAGAAACGGGGAGAGTTGGCAGCTGTTGAGAGGTTGCGCAGGGTTTCCACGGCCACAATTTCCTGAGAACCGCGCGATCGCATCTGGCGGATGGTCAGGTTAAACAGGGTGGTATTATTCTGATCTTTGGTTTCGTGGTCTACCTTAGCCTGCAACGCATTCCCCCAGACCCCTGGGTTGCTCGCTTGCAGGGTAAGTGCGCCTAGGGAAATTTGGGACTTCCCTTCATTCTGGGCGTCCCCCGCTTTTTTATAGACCCGCACAATAATGGCATCCTGGCCGCCATGCCGGAAGTAGTGTTCAACCGCATAGCTCATTGTGCTTTGCTCCCAAAGTCCGCCAAACTCCCGCTCAAAGTCTGCAAAGCTTTGAATCCGAGTGGGGTCATTTAGCGGGCCTTTGAGTGCTGAACCAATAAAGGCAGTAATGGAAGTCGCTACCCCGGTAATGCTGCGAACTCCACTAGGAATTTCCTCAATATAAACACCGGGATACGTCGGAGCAATAGGCATGAAATTCTCCTGTGAATCAACAGTGCAACGTAACCGCACAAACCGCAAAACTAGATGCTGTTAAAACTTCAAAGATATGACGTTAATTTGTCCGTCAACACAATTTGTCCGTCAACACAATTTGGATGTCAACAATGCTTGTTCCCGTGGCTTGAAGCATCAATGGGGTGAAGCATCAACCGATATTGATCCTTTCTCATTCCTGCAAGACGCTTTTAGCAAGCCAGGGTTAGCGCTCTGCAGGCAGCATCAATCAGATGCGCTTGGGCGGAGGCTTAGCAACGCTAGCCTCTACAGAGGAAAGAGGGCATCCATGATTGCATCCTGATCGCTCAGGCGCTTTCTGAGAAAAGTCTGCGACAAGTATGACTAGGCGCGGGCGGGTCTATGTTCACCAGACATCAATCAACTAAGGGGTTGGATATCGAACCCGCCTCTTCGGGTCGTTGGTTGACTAAAACTCCCTCAAATCCTGCGCTGGCCCAGTGTGAAGGTTATCGTGGTGTAAAATGTTCCGCATGGTTGACACCACAATAACTTGACCCAATAACCAACGGAGTTAGTATGACGAGTGTATACAAGTAGGCTCTGTGTGAAGGATCGCACTGACGAAAGCGATCGCCCTTGTAATCTGTTTTATTTATTGGTGAAACGGTGAGCAGGGCTAGCTCAGATTATCTGGGATATTTTGGGCGATCGCAGGAATCTCTACAAAATTCTGCAGATTCTTCAGAAAAAGCTACGCTCCTCAAAGGAATGAAACAGAACGCGGGCTAAACTGCTTCCGTTGAACTCACGACGGTTGTACTGCCTGGATTGCCCAATTTTTGATCAAGTCGAGCCGCCCGGTCTAAAATTGCTTTTTCGCGGGCCCGGCGAGCATAGGGTTGCAGGTCGTTAACAGAGCAGCCTACGAGGACACTCAAATCGTCCACACTCATGCCGCGGATCAACATGTCCACACACCAAGTCTGGTGAGCCTGCACAAGCTGAGGCGGTGCATCAGGCGCATTGATTTCAGCCGTGATTGCCTGCCAGATTTGCTCGACCTCTGCCACCGTCAACGCTTGGCCCGCAGCATTGACAAAAACGGTGGGGGATGGCTCTCGGCTCACGTTTAACCATCGAGTCAGGGGATTATTTTTGGGTGAACCCAGCCGCCGGCCTAAGATCCACTGGTTCACAGGCACTTGGCGATCGCCCCTGACCCGACTCAACACCATCTGATGGGCCTCGATGTGAACATCGCTACGCCGCAGGGCCACAATCTCATCAGCCGTTAGCCCCGCTGCAAATAGGATGTAGGCGATCGCATACTCTTGCGTCCCCAATTTTTTAGCCTGCTTGAGGATGTGATGAACAACGCCAGCGGGCAGGTCATTCACCACAATCGGCAGTGCTGGTGACGCTGAACCCGTCAGCGACCCAGCCGCCACCGAAGCAGGGACATGACCTTGGGGACGGGCGATCGCCCCGTAGAGAAACAGTTCCACTAGCCCATCAATAAAGCTTTCGCGGTTCTGCCAGAGTTCGTTAATTTCGCTAGTGAACTCGAGCACCGCGTAACCCAGCAGCAAACTATTTAATAAACTGGCGAGTTTATTCGTTGACATCCGCGTCTGTAAATGCTCATGCTGCATTACAGCAGCCAGATATTGAGCCGTATAGCGGTTGGCCTGTGAGAGACTGCGCCCCAAAGCACGGCGATTTTCAACTGGGTAGTGGGCCGCTTCGCCAATCAGCGATCGGACAAACTCCTGGATCTGCTCCAACGCCTGCAAATGCACACTGGCATAACTTTTCAGCGATTGAGCAGCACCTTCCATATTTTCGGTCTGGCTGTCTTCTGGTTGTTGCCCCAGCGCCATACCAATCTGCCGCAACGCCTCCATGTCCTCCATCACAGCCAGCAACAAACCATACTTGTTACCAAACTGCCGAAACAGCGTGACCTCATTCACTCCTGCCAGATCTGCAATCTGCCGAGTAGTGGTTTCGGTCACCCCCTGAGCGATGAAAAGTTGGATTGCAGCCTGAATTAAGCGATGACGAGTGGATGAGCGTGGGTCAGCCATGAAACAGTGCAAGTAACACTTGCAGACTACAGCGAATTGTTGCTATGCTCAATGCTGTAAGTAGCACTTGCATTACTCTCTACTGTAGCGTAGCAATCTTTCAACTGAGGGATTTGCTGCAAGCTGGTCATTCGTCTCCCTTCACACCTGGGCGACAGTGTCCGATTCAAAGGTAAGCATATCTAAGCATCTTGCCAGGAAACCTTGTCTGGAGGAAAGATTTTAGGTTGTCTTTGCTGGGCTGACAGTAGCTGATGCAAGGCACTCGTTCAGGAACCTTTATGACATCTAGTTCTGTTCAGCCCACCCCACAAAATCGGCAAGTCTCCCAAATTAACTGGGTTAATCTGGGCTTTTTTGCTGCCGTTCATTTACTGGCCTTGCTGGCTCCTTGGTTTTTCTCTTGGTCAGCGCTGGGAGTTGCCATTTTTCTGCACTGGCTGTTCGGTAGCATTGGCATCTGTCTCGCCTACCACCGTATGCTGACTCACCGCAGCTTCCAGGTGCCCAAGTGGTTTGAGTATATCCTCACGACCATCGGTGCCATGGCGCTTGAAGGTGGCCCGATCTTTTGGGTCTCTGGTCACCGTCTGCACCATGCCCACACCGAAGATGAGGACAAAGATCCCTATTCTTCCCGCCGGGGCTTCTGGTGGAGCCATTTTCTCTGGCTCATCTACCCCCGCGAAGAGTTCTTCAACATCGAAGCCTACCAGCGCTACGCTCCCGACTTGGCGCGTGATCCCTACTATCGCTGGCTTGATAAGTACTTCGTTTTCCTACAGATTCCCTTGGGTGTGGCGCTCTACTTCCTGGGTGGATGGCCTTTCGTAATCTATGGGATGTTTGTGCGGACGGTAGTTCTGTGGCACAGCACTTGGTTTATCAATTCGGCTACCCACATGTTTGGCTACCGTAACTTTGACTCTGAGGACAACTCTCGTAACCTCTGGTGGGCAGCAATCTTGGCCTATGGTGAAGGCTGGCACAACAATCACCATACTTTTCCTAACATGGCGAAGGCTGGACTACGCTGGTATGAGTTCGATCCCACCTATTGGGTAATTAAAGCGCTGCAAATTGTAGGTTTGGCTCGCAAGGTGGTTAACCCGCCTGCTCAAGCACTGAAGCAGCTTCAGTCCTGATGGGCTACTCCCTTTGATTTTGGCCGGAGCGTCAGGCCGCTACCCAACGTCGAGGTGTCTAGACTCTACGAGCATCGATTGATACCCAAAGTCTAGGTGAGCCTGCTGGTATGATTTTTGGGCACTAATCTCTCGATCTGCAGAGAATTTGTAGAGATTCAACGCCAAAGGATGCGCTCGATAGCCTAGCCGCAGTTCTCGGTAGGCGCACTGGACGCTATGAGGGCCATACCCGCAGGGTATGGCCCTCTACCATTTGTCTAATGTAATGCTAGTTCTGGTTAAGCGGGTTTTGGGTCACCGCGCTCGGCACGGTGACCCAAAACCCTTGCTTTTTCGTGCGCGACGAGTGTTGAACAGATTACGCTGTCAGGTTTTGACATTATAAAATCGCAAGTCCAAACTCTAAACTTGGTATTACCTAAAAAATTTTCCCTATTTCCGCAAAATCCCACGACGGATCTTATGGAAGGGGAGGAGGAGACGACGTCTCCCACAAAGAGGCAACGTCCCCCGATCTCACTCATCGCCCTAGGGTTTGGAATGGGTAGTATCACGTTTCTTATGCTAAGGAGATAGGGAGGGCAAGGGACACTGCACATTGCATCCGAGTGACTTGGGAGGTTGGAGAAAATGACGAGGGTAACCAATTTCCGGTGGGCGATCGCCTGGGTAGGCTGCGGCCTGCTGACTGGGGCAGCGCTGACCTACGAGATGAACGTTTGGCGACAATTCTCGGGTTCCTTCGTTCAAACCGACGCAGTTTCTGCTAAATTGCCACTGACTACTGTAAAGACCCCCAATCACCCTCTTCCCAGTGACCCTGTGCTGACATTTGACTACGCCTCTGATTTTGCTGAAGGAGTTGCCTTGGTGCGGTCAGGCGATCGCGCTTACTACATTGACTCCACTGGAAAGCCCGTCATTAAGCTAGATGAGTCGCTGGATGGCACATCCCCCTTCTCAGAAGACCGCGCCCTGGCAAAGGTCAATGATTACTATGGCTACATCGATCGGAGTGGTGCCTTGGTTATCCCGCCTCAATTTATGAGTGCGGCCCCCTTCTCGGAGGGACTGGCAGCCGTGCGTCCGGGCAACCGCTACGGGTACATCACCAAGGACGGGGCGATCGCCATTGAGGTGCAGTTTGTTGCTGCTGGGTCTTTTTCACAGGGGCTGGCGGCGGTGAAGCTGGGTGACCGGCATGGGTTTATCGACCGGACTGGTAAGCCAGTGATTCCTCTAGAGTTTGCTGACGCCTGGAGCTTTTCAGAGGAACGGGCAGCGGTGCGGGTGGAACGTCAGTGGGGCTACATTGACCCTACGGGTAGAGTGGTGATTGCTCCTCAGTTTGATGGCGCTTTTACGTTTTCCGATCAGCGAGGCCGGGTCCGCAAGGGCAGTGAGTGGGGCTTTGTTGCCCCCGATGGTCAGATGGCGATCGCCCCCCAGTTTGCCTTCGCCTCCGATTTCTCGGAAGGGCTAGCCGCCGTGATGGTGGGTGCTCAGTGGGGCTACGTGGACCTCAATGGCACGCTAGTGATCCCACCCCAGTTTAGTTTTGCATCAGAGTTTTCCGAAGGCTTGGCCGGCGTCAAGCTAGGCGATCGCTACGGCTTTATCAACCCAGCGGGAGAGATGGTGATTGCCCCTCAGTTTGACAATGTGGGTCAGTTTTCGGAAGGGCTGGCTCGGGTGCAGGTGGGCAGTGAGTGGCGCTATATTAAGCCGAATGGAGAGTACCTGGCACCTTAGGACTCAACAACCCAGATCCCAGTGCTGCTCGTTACCATTATTCCAAATTCCAAAGCGTTTACTGACGTTGCTATCCTATGGCTGACATTGTCCTCGATGCTTGTAATCTCCAGGTACAGTTCCAGGTCGAAGACCGGGTGATTAAAGCGGTCGATGATATTTCCTTTCAGGTACAACGGGGACAAACCCTAGGCATCGTGGGAGAGTCGGGGTCTGGCAAGTCAGTGACGGCCCTGGCGGTGATGGGGCTGGTTCCCAGCCCTGGTCGCGTTACCCAGGGCAGCCTCATCTTTTGCAGCCTCGACCACCCCAACGAGGCCGTTGATTTGCAACAACTGTCCGAAGAGCAACGACGACGGTATCGTGGCGGTGAAATCTCCATGATCTTCCAGGAACCGCTCAGTTCGCTTAACCCTGTCTATACCTGTGGGTTTCAGTTAATCGAGGCGATTCGCCAGCATGAACCTGTTTCCAAAACAGAGGCCCGCAGGAGAGCGATCGCCCTCCTCCAGGAAGTGAAGCTGCTGCCCAGTGACGCAGAACTGGAGCAACGCTGTTTGGAAGACTGGCAGCAAGAGAACGGTGGGCGCGCCCCCTCTGCCAGCGCCCTAATGCAGGCGGTCAACCGTCAGAAGCAAGCCATCCTTAACCGCTATCCCCACGAACTTTCGGGCGGACAGATTCAACGGGTGATGATTGCGATGGCGATCGCCTGTAACCCCTCCCTGCTAATTGCAGATGAGCCAACCACAGCGCTGGATGTCACCGTCCAGGCCACGATTCTTGATCTGCTGCGGGAACTGCGCGATCGCCGGGGGATGTCCATCATGTTCATCACCCACGACCTGGGCATCATTGCCGAAATTGCCGATACGGTTGCCGTGATGTATCAAGGCAAAATCGTTGAGTCTGGTTCTGTGTTGGATATCTTCTCTAACCCCCAACACCCCTACACTAAGGGGCTGCTCACCTGTCGCCCACAACCCCACCGACGGCTGCGCTTCCTGCCGACGGTCTCTGATTTCATGGAAGTGACCACGACCCCAGAGGGCGAAACCGTGATCCGCGAGAAACCGGTAGAGGTGGCAGCGGTAGTACGTGAGTATGCCGAAGTGAGCGAAGCCGAAAGTCTGGAACGGCTCAGTCGCTTGACTAGCCAGAAACCCTTGGTGGAGGTGGAGAATTTGCGGGTGGGTTTCCCGGTGAAGGGGGTGTTTGGGCGGACTCGCCGCTACCTGATGGCGGTCAACGAGGTCTCGTTCTCTGTCTACCCCGGTGAGACGCTAGGATTGGTGGGTGAGTCGGGCTGTGGCAAGTCAACCCTGGCGCGGACGCTGCTCCGCTTGGTGCGTCCGATGGGTGGACAAGTCGTGTTTGATGGGGTGGATATCGCCCAGTTGAGCGAGAAAAACCTGCGAAAATTGCGGCGGGAGATGCAAATCATCTTCCAAGACCCCTACAGTGCTCTCAACCCGCGTATGTCGATTGGTGAGGCGGTGATGGAGCCGCTCAAGATTCATGATTTAGGTAGCAGTGTCCGTAACCGTCAAGAACGAGTGGCCTACCTGCTGGAGCGGGTAGGACTGAATCCTCAGTGGGGCCACCGCTACCCCCACGAGTTTTCCGGTGGTCAGCGGCAACGGATTTGTATCGCCCGCGCGTTGGCACTCAATCCCCGTTTCATTATTTGCGATGAGTCGGTATCTGCGCTAGATGTGTCGGTGCAGGCACAGGTGCTGAATTTGCTGAAGGAACTCCAGGAGGAGTTTAAGCTGACCTACATCTTCATTTCCCATGACCTGAGTGTGGTCAAGTTTATGAGCGATCGCATCATGGTGATGAACCGTGGCAGGATTGAAGAAATTGGCCCCGCCGAACAAATCTATCGTCAGCCTCAGCAGAGCTATACGCGTGCGCTGATCGCTGCCATTCCCGTGGGTAGTGTGGAGACGATTCGCGATCGCCAGACCCAGCGAACCGCAAGTTAATCTCATACCGATGCATGACTGCTACCTAAGGCTAATCATCGCTGATCAGCCAGGCAAACAGCACAACAATCCCTGTTAGCAGGAGCCACTGGGGCAGGTGGAGCGATCGCAGCAGGTCAAACGGCAAGCTGATCACCACCTGAAAGATCAGCAGCACCAGACCAACTAGCAGCAAGCTCAAGCAGGTTAACATCGCCTCTTCTCATACAGAATCCGTCTATAAAGTAGCAGTTTGTCGTGGTGTAAACCGTGTGCTGCGCGTACGGTTTGCACCACGACAAAGTGCGCGTCACCCACGGAACAGCAAGGGGTTTCAGCGCATCCGGAATTCACGTTAGCCATACCAAGCCCCTGGGGAGCGCCCCTCAGGCAACGTCAGTCACCTTACATCAACGGACTACCGTGGTGATGGACGAGATACCACGATGTACCCATTTTCTCAAAAACGTTAGTCGCCATGGATTGTGCCTGCATCCGCCGCCCCCGCACCACCTGAAACAGCGTTTCCACCAAAACAATGTAGGCCAAGTTGCCAATCACTTCGGTGGACTTGATATCAGTCTCAATCTCCAGATAATCCGTATTCTTGAAGATCTGATGCCAGGAATCGTGGATCTCTTCCCAGCCAATTAACACCCCCCGTCCTGGGTGAATACACAAGCTGCCTGTCCCCTTCGACCAGACTGCGCTCATCGCCTCCAGGTCTCTGCGTTCAAAGGCACGGTAAAAGGCTCGGTTAGTATCCAGAATTGATTGCGTATCGGACATGGGAGGGACAGGTCAACAGGGATGAACGCTGTTTGAGGGGCAGCCACACCGCATCACAAAACACAAATGAATGGTGAGGGCTGGAGGATTTTTCCGAAATGCCCCATCCTTCACAATAAATTGGATTAGATCCTCGGTGCAACCAAAACGCTCATTGGTTCTGGGGAGATGGCGTTAGGGCCGCTAGAAGGCACACCGCCGACAGGAGCGGGACCAGGAGAAACCGGGACAGGAGAGGACGGCGTTCCCGCCGGAGCAGGGGTTGCTGGACTCGCAGGCGACGTTGGACTAGGGGGCGTCGTCTGGGGGGCAGGCTCGCCGAGAATGCTGCGGGGGGTAATGCCAAACAGCCCGTAATACACCCCGGCCACACAGGCAATCATCAGGGTTGCCAGGGTGCCGATAAAGAGCGCTTTCCAACCCAACTCAGAAACATCCTTGCGGCGGGAGGGGATCAGAGCCGCCACACCCCCGACAAAAATGCCAACGGAAGCAAGGTGAGCAAACCCCGATAGGGCATAGCTGACGATCACCAGAGCGCGATCGCTCAGAATTCCCTGATCCGCCGCCAGCGCCAGAGACTGGTAGGGCGGAATGGCTGTTTCAAACAAGCGTCGTCCAATAATGACCGAAGAAGCCCACAGTTCGGGCCAGTCGAGTGACACCCCGGTCAACACGGTGAGCGGCAGGAACAAGGCACCCAGAATATTTTGCAAGGTGACGACCTTGAAGAAGCCCCCCACAGGTTCGGGTAGATCGGTCAACCAGCCAAAGAAGGCATTGATCAGGTAGACCAGACCCAGGATCAGAATCAGCACTGCGGCGATCGCGATCGCCATCCGCACCCCATCCATCACCCCCGCAATCATCGCATCCATCGGACTGACGCGCTCAATTCGTTCGCCATCAATGGTTGTCTCAACATTTTCATCCTCTAGGAGGACGTCATCCTGGGGCAAACTCCCCGCTGTCAGAGGCAGCTCCGTCTCTGGCAGAAGGATTTTTGACAGCACAAAGCAAGCCGGGATCGCCATAATCGATGCGGAAACCAAATGCCCTAAAATATTGGGGAACACTGGACGCAAGAAATTCACGTAGATGGCCAAGGTGGAAGAGGCGGCTGTCCCAAAACAACAGGCCAGAATTGCTAGCAGCTCACTGCGGGTCATCTTAGCCAGGAAGGGCTTGACGACGAGGGCAGCTTCAATGCCGACAAAAATGTTGGCGGCCCCACTGAGAGACTCGGCCCCACTCAACCGCATCACCCTGTAGAAAATGATGGCAAATAGGTTGGTGATCACCTGGATAATCCCCAAGTTATAGAGCAGCGCCATGAAACCCGAGAAGAAAATCACCGCAGGCAGCGCTCGAAACGCAAAGATGTAGCCTAGGTTGACCGCAGGTTGTTGGTTGGGAACGGGGACGATGTTTGGCCCAAACACAAACCGCGCTCCAGCATCGGCAGCATCAAACACCACGTTGAGCACATTGCTAAAGCCTTGGAGGATATCCCGCGTGATCGGCACGATGAAAACCAGCGCGCCTAGGGCAAGTTGCAATAAAATCCCCATGACCACCACTCGCCAAGGGAAATATTTTGGATTGCGGTTTTCGGAGAAGAGCCAGGCGATCGCACACAGTCCAAAAATGCCGATGAAGGAAATGGCATTGAGCGCAGTCATGAAGATGAATCCTCCTGGATGAGCGGCTTAGGGTAGACGGGTCGCAACAAATACACGTTCTTAAGCGGGATAAATATGAAGGTTAAAGCAGCAGCGGGGCAGGCAACCAGCGATGCAAGAAACACCCTAAAATACTCCCCCTAGCAACTGACAATCGTTTAGCAAAACTGGATTGTTTTCAGAAGAATACCCAGGAACAGGGTTTGATTTTCATTCACGATAGTATGTCAAAATGCGACGGAAATGACCGTCAGCTAACACCCCTACGCCGGAGTGATACTATTTTTTCTTGGATTGCCCAGAATTTTACCTAAGACAATAGCCCAAAAACCAAGCACTCACACACTTTGTTGAAAAATTTTTCTCTTTTTTCTCTTTTGCGTTTTGAGTCTATCCCACGTTTTCAACTGGACTTTGGGCTAAGGTGGTGAAACAGGCCGCGAAATGCTCTCTGCGATAGCGTTTTACGCCACAACAACCCGATCCAATCACCGACGGAGTCGGTATGAACGGAGTCGGTATGAGTAGTAGGATAGGGGTACCCTCTCACAATTGCTTGTTGCATGGATGCCTTCGCACCCGTTCCCCCTGCCTGGACCGAAACAGCCACCCACGCCTGGGAGTTTGTCTGTCCCACCTGCCGTGCCCACAGCACCGATGCTCAACAGGTGTGGATCAACCGGCGATCGCCCGTCTTCTCGGAAGACCACCGTCGCAAATGGCAGGAGTTCTATCAATGCCAGTGCGGCACAGTCTGGTGGGCCTGGAGTACTGAGCGTCCCCCCAGCGACCTGAGCAAACGCGAACATCCTGAACCCGATCGCTTCTGGCGTGATTGGAACCAGGACGATTTTTCCTAACCTGACTCCCCCCGTGTTTATGCCACCGAGAAAACGCCGTTCTTCATCAGCAGAAATTAACCAAAGCGTCCTCAGTAAGACGACTGATTTGCTGCAAAACTTGCCTGATAAATCCTTGTCGGACGGGCAGGAGCAGTATAACCTGCGTGAAGCCGTTAAACTTCTGCAAACCCCCATCGTCAGCGCTTTGGCAAAAGGCTATAGCTACGAAGAAATTGCTGCTTTCTTAGCCCAGAAAAAAATTGAGATTGCTCCCGCGTCGTTGCGTTTCTACGTGGCAGCGCTGCGTCGCGAAAAATCGTCAGGCAACTCTGTGAAGACAACAGCAACCAAGACAACGGCAACCAAGACAACAGCACCTCGTCACCACTCCGCTAAAGCCTCTAAAGAAATGCGGTTGACCTCCATTCGGTCTCCCCGCACCCAAGTGTCAAAAGCAGGCGCAGTCATTTCCTTTCTGTTAGGAGATTAAGGAGGCTTACACAATTAAAGTCATAGCGATTTTCATATCCATACCCCCAACCCCCAACCCGGGGCGAGGGAGCGGGGGGTGAGGTCGAAAATTGTCCAGACTCTTGCAAGAAACATTGACCTGTGTTTGAGAAAGGGTAAGCCACTGCGCTTTTTAGTCTGACTCGCGGATTTCGTCAACTGTAAAACTTTGAGGTCTCCTATGTTGACATTACTTGAACTTCTGGTTTTCCTGTTTGGGACGGCATTTATCGTTGGGTTTATCACCTACGGCTTGAAAGATAGCTTGAAGTCCCCCAAAGCTGAACCGTCAAAATCTGAACCTCCCCAGTCTGAACCTCCCCAGGCAGAGACCCCAAAGGGTGAAGCCCCCAAACCTGAGCCACCAAAATCTGAGCCTGCGATCGCACCATCCCCCCTTGTGGAAACTCCTGCGACCGATACTGCCGCCGCCTCAGTTCCTCCAGCCGAAGTCGTCACGCCAGCCACTGAGCCAGCCACAGAAGCCACCACACCGTCAGCCGATTAGGATCGAGGCGTTGATAATCGGCAGCAACAACCACGCAGGCATCAAGCACACAACCTCACACCGTAGAGTGATTGGTGCTCGATGCTGGCTTCGCTTCATCCCAGGATGTCTGGTCAACTATGACTGGTTGAGTGCCACAATTCTCAGGATGAAAACTAGAAGTGGGATGGTCGCACCCTGCGGATGCGACCATCCCACACCAGCAGTCCAACACGAGAAGTCCAACGTGAGAATTGCTGAGTTGAGCGAGAGAGGCCAGGAGCACACCTCTCACTCAACCAGTCATAACCTCAAATCAGTACTCCCCTGATGCTCTTTGGGTCAGCTTGGGCCAATCGGTCTTTGACGTTCGTTACTTGCTCTTGTCTTCACCCACAAGTTCCTTGGGCAACAGATCGGGATCAGCAGGCGGGAGTAACTGAGTGAGTTTTAGGTCCCAGCCGAATGCTTGTTTCAGGGCGCGATCGAGCCAGATGGTGAGGATCTGGAACGGCAGCAGCAGGACAGCGAGTAGCTTGGCAAAAATCTTTTGGGGGGTGGGGCTGTCGGCCTCTAACCACTTGCGAAACTCACGACCTGTGTGGAACCCCAATAACCAGGCACCAATTAATAAGCCCAGAAGGGACAACAGCAGCAGTAACAGCAACGTGCCGATTTGCTGAAGTAGTTCCCAGGTCTTGTGGAAGGCCGAACGGTAGATTTTGCCCGTGTTGCGATCGCTCAGATTCTGCCAGAGTTCCGTTGTTGTGCATTGCAGCTTCGCCCACCAGCGGCGAACACCGTCAGCAAGCATTTGTTCCGGGGGCAGATTTGCAGGCTGAGGCTGAATCGAAGTCATAACAACAGAACCTCATGCTCTTGATCAATTTGAGTTCATTCAAACAGGTCATTCAACCAAAATCAACAGGTCAATGCAATAAGTCATGCAATTATTCGTAAACGTTTACGAATACAGATGAATATTTCAATTCACGTGAATGATCATTACGGTTCTGCACAAATCAGCAACAAACCTGAAAAAGCAATTCAATTGAGGATACGCTCTGTTTCAGGCGTGTCATGCCATTTGCCGTAGATCGAAAATGAGATCATTTAGACGGGTACTGCGCGTCCAAACGATCTCAAAACTCAGGAAAAAGACGATTTTCAGACTTTACGACCAACTTCATTCTGCATTGCAGGGGGCATTGCCTGTGACCAGCTTTCCCCTTTCTCCTCGCCTGCTCAAAGGTGCACTGGTAACGCTCAATTCCGCGTCAGGTCGGGTGGAGCGGACAATTCCGTTTCAATACAATCCAGAAACTTTGTCACGCACCTTGCAGACTCAGGCGACTGAGGGCACAGGTGCTCGGTCAGAAGCGCTGCGGTTGAAGGGTGCCCCGGTTGAAACCATCAAACTCGATATCGAAATTGATGCCACCGATCCCCTGGAAAAGGCTGATCGCACCAGTGTGCAGTTGGGCATTTATCCCCAACTCTCTGCCCTGGAAACACTGATTTATCCTGCCAGCAGCCAAGTCTCACAGAACATGCAGAATGCTGCGCTTGGCATGATCGAAGTGATTCCGTTAGAGGCTCCAATGACCCTCTTGGTGTGGGGACGTAGGCGAGTACTACCCGTTCGCTTAACGGATTTCAACATCACCGAAGAAGCCTACGATGTCAATCTCAATCCTATTCGGGCAAAGATTTCACTGAGTCTGCGGGTACTCAATTACGATGATCTGCCTTGGGGACAACGGGGGGCGCAACTCTTCCTGTCGTACCACCGCGAAAAAGAGCGAATGGCAAATCTCGGTGTTCCATCAAATCCAGTTGGCCCCACTGGGGTAGACATCAATCGCTGATCAAAGCCCTTGAGCAGGAATTGCTGTCGTTGAGTTTCGAGTGGCCTAACCTGCTCCACAAACCTAATCCCAATTCAAAATCCCTAATTCATCTCTAATTTCTAATTCAAAGTTCATATTCCACACTCCCAAAATTTAGGAGTAGCCCCCATGTTTGATGAACGTAGTCGATACTTTTCCATCGAAACTGCGGAATACACGACGGTGGATGGCCGCAAGATTACTTACAAACGCAGGCGATTTTTGCCTCAGGGCGATCGCCTCCCCCTGCTGATGCAAGTCACTGTCACTCGTAACGACCGATTGGACTTGATCACAGCGCAGACCCTGGGAGATCCTGAACGCTTTTGGGTAGTGTGTGATGCCAACAACACAATGAACCCGGCTGAACTGCTGACTGAACCAGTGCAGACCTTGCGCGTGCCGGTGCCGCAACCGTAAAGGATATCGCGATCAATTCGATATCAATTCATCAATATCAATTCAACAGTTGATTGTGAACCGTATTCGATGTAAGGTCCCCTTCCCTATAGAACCTCTCCTGAGGATTTTCCGATGCGTGGTGTCAACCTCATGTTATTGCTTGGGCCAGTGGTTCCCATGCCAGCGCCGCGATTATTCACAGAATCGCTTGAGAGTGTGGAAGTCACTCAGAGCGATGAGGGTCGATCGGGGTTTCAGATCGTCTTTCGTGTGGGGCGATCGGGCAGTAGTGGGTTGCAGGAGTATCAACTGCTTGCCCATCCATTGCTACGGACGTTTAACCGGGTCATTGTCGTAGTGACGATTAACGGATTTCCGCGCGTCTTGATGGACGGCATTATTACCAACCAGCAGTTCAGTCCAAGCGCAGAAGCAGGGCAGGCTAGCTTCACACTGACGGGTGAGGATGTCAGTGTGATGATGGATCGGAAGACAAAATCGGAGATGTATCCGGCTCAGGATGAAACGATTATTGTGAATCGTCTAGTCCTAAGTTATGCCAAGTATGGCTTGGTGCCACTGGTGATACCGCCGCCTTCACTTGATCGCCCCATCCCTGTCGAGCGATCGCCCACCCAACAAGTGACTGACCTGCAATACATTAAGGATTTAGCCGCACGCTTTGGCTACGTCTTTTTTATTGTGCCGGGGCCAGCAGTCGGGGCAAACCTAGCCTACTGGGGACCACCAATCCGCGTGGGCATTCCTCAAAAAGCAATTACGGTCAACATGGGAGGCCAAACCAATGCAACCTCGCTCAGCTTTCAGCACAACCCTCTGGAACCGAAGGTGGTTGAGGGGCAGGTCCAAGACCGGGTGACGAATCGCCAAATTCCAGTGCGATCGTTCACCACATTGCGAGTTCCACTATCGATGAAGGGAGCCTTAAATTTAATTGCACCAACCAAACAGACCGAGCAATTCCGAGAGAGTGGACGCTCTCTAGTACAGGCGTTCAGCCGCGCCCAAGCCACGACTGACCAATCGATCGACAATGTTGTCACTATTTCTGGGGAACTCGATACAGTGCGCTATGGCAATCTACTACAACTGCGGCAGTTGGTAGGGTTGCGGGGAGTTGGCTACAGCTACGACGGTCTGTATTACGTCAAGCGGGTCAATCACACGATTCGCCAGGGTGAATATAAGCAGAATTTCACGATTACGCGTGATGGACTGTTCACAACAGTGCCTATATTACCGGTCTAGGAAGTTGGTGAGGACTAACCCCAGACAAATCCAGCCAAAGAAACTCGAATGTTTGTCAAGAAAATTCAAGTTATGCCAAAAAATCAATGATGAAAGTAATTTTGAAAGACAAATTCTTAATTCATTCCATGGGATAGGGTGTTCCTGGATGAGGCATGATATGGTGCTGACGAATCACTCTGTTGCTTGTTGCTGACAAATCACACTGACTATCAAGGCGATCGCTCCTTTTCATCTCCTCTTAGGCATTCAAATTCCTTGCTGCTTTTCCTGGTTGATCGATCACTTGCTATATTTAGAGGAGCGTATCTGGTCAAAGATTTCCCAATCCGAGATTTCCCAATTGGCTGCAGGCGTTGTTAACCGCTCACCGGAGAAAGTACCGTGCCCCCTATGCTCAGTTTTGCAGGGTGCCTCTATTGGGTCGCAGCCAGATTGCTCATTGTTCCGCTTGAAACCTGAAGGTGCAGTAGGAATGGTCTAGCCTACAGGTAAACCGGACGGCGCCGCGACGTTTCTTTTCTTGCCCTGAATCTCGCCTTTAGCTTCATCTCGCCCTTAAACTTATGCGTCGTTTTTTCGGGAAATATCGGGGCAAGGTTGCCAGTAACCTCGACCCCTTGCAACTGGGCCGCCTACAGGTGTCTATTCCCTCGGTCTATGGGTCAGACCGCCTGAACTGGGCCATGCCTTGCACTCCCTACGCGGGCAATGGAGTCGGTTGGTTTGCCGTCCCGCCGCTGGACGCCAATGTGTGGGTGGAATTTGAAGCTGGTGATCCAGACTATCCCATCTGGAGCGGTTGTTTCTGGAACCTGAAGCAGAACCCCGCTAGTCCTCAGGCCCTACCAACGACAAAAATGTTGAAGACCGAAAGTTTCAAGATCACGCTGGATGATATTCCTGGAGCGGGTAAATTGCAGGTCGATTGTGCTGCTCCGGCGATCGCTGGCCTGCCGCAAAAAATGGTGTTTGACAGTACGGGGATTCAACTCAAAATTGGTGAACTGACCTCCGTGAAGATGACCCCAACAGAGATTGAACTCAAGATTGGTGAGACCTCCAGGGTGACACTCCGACTCCAAGACATTGAACTGCAAGAAGGGGCAGTTTCTGTCCAGCTCATGCTCACTGGCATTAGTCTGGAAGCACTGCCAGCCAGCCTCAAGCTGGCAACGACGAGTGGCACTGAAATTACGTATCCCCCTGCCACAGTCAAGATTGCTGCGAGTGGGGTGGAGTTAGGGGCTGCCGTTGCCAATCTGAAGGTGACTCCGGCAACGGTGGATATCAGCAATACGGCTGCCAGCATTATACTTTCTCCCATTTCGGTGAATGTCAACAACGGTGCCCTGGAGGTGATTTAGAGCAGGGGGATTCAGATTGAGGAACCAAACCACACTGAGAGAGCGATCGCCATGCCAGGTTTTCTACTCAACGCCACATCGACTGTGATTTGTGCCCACGGAGGACAGGCCAAGCCCACTCTGCCCAATCCACGGGTGCGCGTCATGGGGGTGCCCGTCGTCACGCAGGGGCCACCCTTCGTCATTGCGGGGTGCGCCAACCCTCCGCCCCCGGCCAATGTTGGTCCCTGCGTCAGTGCCCCCTGGATCGTTGCGGCGTTGCGGGTGAAAGTCATGGGGCTGCCCGTCCTGCTGCAAGACAGTAAAGCCATTTGTGTGCCCACGGGGACACCGTTGACCGTGATACTGGCTCAACCGCGAGTAAAGGGGATGTGACTATGCAGGTGGGATACCCATTTCGGGTCGATGGCCGGGGACGGACTGCCGATGCCAGTGATGAATTGCACATTCGGCAGATGATTGAACAGGTGATTTTCACCATTCCCGGCGAACGAGTGAACCGCCCCGATTTTGGCAGCGGCGTACAGCAACTCATCTTTGCACCCAATCGTGAAGAACTGGCTGCAGCCACTCAATTCTTAATTACCGGAGCGTTAGAGCAATGGTTAGGTGAATTGATGGTCGTCGAGGGGGTGGAGGTCGAAAGTGAAGAGTCTCGCCTCACCATCACCATCCAATACATCGTCAAACGCACCCAGCAACGACAGGTGGTGGAGCTCTCACAAAATGTCTAGCACTCAGCATCATTGCACCAATGAGCGCCGCCGTGTGGCTGTGCAAAACTACCGCGATCAGGACGGCCTCCCCCGCCTGAATGGAATCGATTACCTGGAGGTTGCCGCAGACCCCAAGACTCTGCTGGTCTACTTTATCCACCCGCTTCGACAAAATCCCGAAGAACCGCTGCTGAGTGCTGAAAACCTGCGAATTGCGCCAGTCCCAACGGCCAGCAGGCCCGTTGTCAGTCCCATGACCGTTGAGGTCGAAAGTGTGAGCGTCTGGGGCAACCGCCTCACCCTAACGCTCGATCGCCCCGGTCAGGCAATGCCCTACTTGCTGCGGCTGGTGCGCTCTCCCATCGACAAGGATAATCCAGATCAACCGCCGCCAGGGTTTGACCACCAACTGTCGCAGGTGGAATTTACCTTTCGCAGCCATGAGACCAGCGAAGTGGACTGTGAGGCTACGACGGCGACCTCTGAGCCGGGAACTGCTCCACCGGCGATCGACTATCTTGCCAAAGATTTCGCCAGCTTTCGACAACTGATGCTGGATCGGCTGGCCGTCACCATGCCCGCCTGGACAGAACGCAGCCCTGCTGATGTGGGGAACCTTCTGGTGGAACTGGTGGCCTACGTTGCTGACCACCTCAGCTACTTTCAGGACGCAGTGGCCACAGAGGCCTATCTGGGAACAGCGCGGCGGCGTTCCTCTGTGCGTCGTCATGCGCGATTGTTGAATTACACCCTAAACGATGGCCGCAATGCCCGTGTGTGGCTGAGTTTTCAGGTGAGTGAAGCCGTTTCACTGCCGCAACCGACTCCCGGTAACCCTGGTATCCAGTTCCTGACCCGCCTGCCGGGACTGCCTGCCCTGCTGTCCCCAAAGGACTACGCAGCGGCGATCGCCACCCATCTCCCTGTGTTTGAGCCGCTGCATGCTGCTCGTTTCTTCCCTGCCTGCAACGAGATGCGGTTCTACACCTGGGGCGATGCCACCTGCACTCTGCCCGCCGGCACCACCGCCGCCACCCTAGACGACCGCCACGGCACCCTGGCCTCGCTGCTGAAGCCGGGGATAGTATTGCTGCTAGAGGAGGTTAAGGGATCTGACAGCGGCGACCCCCTGGATGCCGATCGCAACCACCGTCACTTGGTGCGCCTGACGCAGGTCAACGCCACGGAAGACCCATTGTTTGGTCTGCAAATTCTCGAAATCCAGTGGCACCCAGACGATGCCCTCCCCTTCCCGCTGGTGATTGCCAAGCGAATTGGCGATCGCCCCCTCAGCGATTTCAGCGTAGCGCGGGGCAATATCCTTCTGGCTGACCACGGACGCACCATCGTTGCTGCCGAGCAACAGCACTTAGGGACAGTAGCCGTGGGCGAACGATTCCGGCCCCGCTTACCGGAGGGACCACTGACTCAGCAGGGCAAGATCCGCACAGCGCAGGGCAAATTTGTGGTGTTTGATGCCACCCTTGCCGCTGCTAAAGCGTTACTAGAGCCATCCAGTCCCATGGATCCTATGAATTCGCTGCTGGTTCAACCGGCCATTCTCTTAGAGGAACAGGGCAATGACCCCAACCTGCCACCGCATCGTTGGCAGCCCCAGAAAGACCTGTTGAACAGCAGTCGCTTTGCCCGCGAGTTTGTAGTGGAGCCGCAGGAGGATGGACGGGTGATGCTACGGTTTGGCGATGGAGAGCAGGGACGGAGACCCACGCCGGGCCACCAGTTCACTGCAATCTACCGTGTCGGCAACGGCACCGCTGGGAATGTGGGAGCTGGGGCGATCGCCCACGCCTACACAGCCGACCCCACCCTAGCCGCCACCCTCCGCAACGCCCTCAGCGGGCCCAGTGCGATCGCCAATCCCCTCCCGGCTGTGGGTGGGCTTGACCCTGAGCCACTAGACCAAGTGCGGTTGTATGCCCCCCAGCAATTCAAAACCCTACAGCGGGCTGTCACCGAAGCCGACTACGCCGACATTGCCCAGCGCTTTCCTGGGGTGGCCAAAGCCCTGGCAACGCGCCGCTGGACAGGAAGCTGGTACACCATTTTCATTACAGTAGACCGGCAGGACGGTCTACCCGTTGATGCTGCCTTCAAGCGGGAGTTACGCGCCTTCCTGGAACGATTTCGCCTCACTGGCCACGATCTGGAGATCGAAAGTCCCCGCTTTGTGCCGCTGGACCTAGCCTTTCAGGTGCAGGTGTTGCCCGATTACTTCCGCGCTCAGGTCAGGGATGCCCTGGTGAAGAGCTTCAGCAAGGGTGTTTTAGAGAATGGGCAACTGGGCTTCTTTCATCCCAACAATTTCAGTTTTGGGCAACCCCTTTACCTGAGTCGGGCGATCGCCACTGCTATGCAGGTGGTTGGTGTGGAATCCGTTGTGGTGACGCGCTTTCAGCGACTAGGGCTAGATAGCAACGAGGCGCTGGAACGCGGCCAGATCAGCTTCGGACGGTTGGAAATTGCCCAACTCGACAACGACCCCAGCGCCCCTGAAAAGGGCCGCATTACGTTTAACCTGGAGGGCGGACGATGACTGAGATTCCCCCGCCGAAGCCCTACTACAACCGCCCCGGTCTGCCGGCGCTGGCCTACCGCTTGGGCGATTTCAACAGCATCCGCAAACGGTTGCTGCGGCGGCTAGTGCAGTCCTTTCCCAGCCCCAACCACCCCCAAGGTGTGACGCTGCGCCAACTCACCACCCGCGACCGGAATGACCCAGCGATCGCCCTGCTGGACAGCGTTGCCGTGCTGGCGGATGTGCTCACGTTTTATCAGGAACGGATCGCCAACGAAGGCTTTTTGAACACGGCCACCGAGTTGCGGTCAGTGCTGGAACTAGCTCGCATGGTGGGCTATGAACTCAACCCCGGAGTCGCTGCCAGTACCCTGCTGGCCTTCACGGTGGATGACGCTCCCGGTTCCCCGACGCGGGTCAACATCCCCAAGGGCACGGCGGTGCTGAGCATCCCCGAGAAGGAAGAACTGCCCCAGACCTTTGAGACCAGCACCGACTTTATCGCCCGACTGGAATGGAACGCCCTGAAGCCACGCCCCACCCGCCCGCAGTTGATTCACCCCAAACACCGCGAACTCTTGTTGCAAGGGGTGAATACCCGATTGCAGGTGGGTGATACGCTGCTGCTGCTGGATGGTGATGGCCAGGAGATTGAGAAACGCACCCTGCTGACGGTCGAGAGCCTGGAGATTGTGGTCCCCGCTGACCACACCCGCATCACCTGGAAACCCCTGACTCCCCTGATCAATCTGCCCCAAAAACCAACCCTGCTGGCCTTCCGTCAACAGGCGCGGGTTTTTGGCTTCAATGCCCCCCGCTGGCAGGATGTGCCCGACACTCTGAAGCAGGAAGCCGCTGCTGAGAACCGGCAGATCACCCAAGGGGGAGTATTGTTTACCGGGGATGATGGTGCCAGCTTGCAATCGATGAATGCCGGCCTCCCTAGTGCGGATGTGCGCTGTGTGGCGATCGCCCCTTCTGGTTACTACTTCGCTGGGTTTAACAACGGCGTGTTTCGCTCTAAAGATGCTGGGACGAGTTGGCAAGCAGTGAATGCGGGCCTAACTAATCTCAATATTCAGACGGTTTATGTTGCGCCAACCAGCGGACATCTATTTGTGGGCACAGCGGACGGCGGCGTCTTTCGCAGCAAAGATGACGGGGAAAGTTGGACACCACTCCACCTGGGCACAGTGCGGGTCGAAAACCAGGGAACAAGCAATGTCCGTACCGTCAACACAGGCATTCCCAACACGGTGGTGCGATCGCTCCTACAGGTCTCATTTTCAACGGCTCCTCCCTTAACGTCCCTAGGGACAGGTAACCTGTTAGCCGATGGGAGAATTGAGATCTCAGGGACAGGATTTCCTCCAGATATCCTGGTGATTGGTTCCTTTTTGACGGCGGGTGGTCAAACAACCACCGTTACAACCATTACGAATGTCGAATTCACCTCTGAGGTGCGGCTCACAGTTGCCCCCGCCTTTGGGCCAGAGGGGTTCACGTTCGACACAGGCAATCGATTAACCGCAACGGCTGCAGCCTCAAGCAACCAGATTACGATTCGGGCCAATACGGTGCTACCCCGGTTTGCGGTTAATCAATCGGTCAGAATTGCCGGAGTGTCACGCACAATTATCGGTATTGCAGCCTCTCAATATACCGCCCGCATCACGGTTAATCCGCCTATTACGCTAACTTCAACGCAACCCCTAACGGTCAGCAGTACGTTGCCCTTTGACTTTGCGATCAACACACCATTATTGTTTGCTGGAACGGATGATGGACTGTTCTTTACGGCTGACCAAGGGCAGAACTGGAGTCGGCGAGGCTTCACTAATCAAGTCGTGCGTGGTCTGCTGAGAAATCTCACCGGCAATCGATTGTTTGCGGCAACCGACCAAGGGGTCTTTCGCTCCGATGATGGAGGGCAAGCCTGGTTTGCAGTCTCGAATGAATTACTACCTGAGGATAAGCGAGTCAATGCGCTGGCGATCGTCTCCAACAAATTGTTTGCTGCCACCCAACGAGGAATTTACGTTTGTGATCTGAGTGCGCCTACGCTAACCTGGGCAGCTCACACCACAGACCCAGCTCTGACAGGGGTGATTCGCTCGATTGTTACGATGAATCGAACAGATACACCACAATATATTTTTGCAGCCACAAATGAGGGAATTTTTCGGTATGAGGATACAACACAGCAGAATATACAGAAAATTATTCCCTGGGGAGGACTTTCCTTTGGGCTATCCAACGATCATACAAAGATGCTGGTAGGAACTCAGTTTGTTTCGTTTAAAGCAGTTCCTGCAACAGCAGTTGGTATTCATCCAGGGTCGCCTCCACCCATCCTGGAAGACGAAGAATGGTTCAATTTTAAGATTGATCCAGTAAATCTAGAGTTAGATAATAAATATTCCAAAATCTTGCCCGAAAGTTGGATAGTGTTGATGGATGGAGTGCATCATCAAGTGCGTCAAGTTAACACTATTGAGAACGTCCAGGTGAACGATTTTGGGCTGACGGGTGAAGTGTCTCGCTTGCAACTTAGAGAAGCCATTGTCCCAGAAAACTATCGTCGGCGTGAAACAGTCCTCCTGGTGCAGAGTGAATCTCTGGAACTGGCCCCCGACCCACTGGCGATCGCCCCGCAACAGGCCAATATCTTCTTCGACCCCATCACCCGCAACCAGGTCTTTCTAAGTGAATACGTGCCTGAACTGCTGCCCAAGCAACAGGTGATCGTCAGTGGTCAGCGCATCCGGGCAGTGGTACAGCATGTGGGTGGCGTCATGCGTCTGCAAAATGACCCGAATGATGCCCAGAACCCAAACCGGTGGCACCGTTTCCCCAGTCCCATCACCAGCAGTGGCGGGACAAGGGATATCACTGCCGGACTCACCCACACCGGGGTCACCTGTCTCGCGGTATATCGTTCTCAGTTGATTGCGGGGACTGCTGGAGGGGGCGTGTTTCGCTTGAAGCAGCAGGCCAATTTGGAGGTGTGGGAACCGATCAACGATGGCCTCCCCAACCGCTCCATTCAGTCCTTGGCGGTGCAGGCCGGACACCTGTTTGCAGCTACCCCTGATGGGATTTTCCGCAGTGAGGATGGTCAGACCTGGCAGGATGCTAGCCGGAATTTAGTGGCGCGGGACGTGCGATCGCTCCTGCCACTGCCTACAGAACTGCTGGCCGCCACCTGCAACGGCGGGATTGTGCGATCGCGCGATGGCGGCAACCTCTGGAGTCAGGCGGGGCTGGAAACCCTAGATGTGCAGACCTTGGCCCGGGTGCGATCGCCAGTTCTGACTCAGACGCTCTTTGCGGGCACCGTCGATCGGGGGGTGTTCCGTTCCACCGATGGGGGGGTGAGCTGGCAACCCCTGAACCGAGGACTCACCAACCCCAACGTGACGGCTCTGGTTGCCTATCACCGTCCGGGGACTGGCACGGTGATTGCCACCAACACCACGGTTCTGGGGGAAAACACCCGCTTCACAGAAGAACTCGCCGTTGGGGATGACCTGATTATTGCAGGGGTGACTCGTCAGGTAACGGCGATCGTCTCCGACACCGTTCTGCAGATCAATCACGCAATCAGCCCTGAGCCAGTCCGTTCTGTCCCAGAAGACGTTGACGTGCAGGATGACGGTAGTGATGCGTTGAATGCTGCGATTCTGCCCCCTGCTCCCAATCCCCTAGAACTGGCACAGTCGCCCACGCCGTTCCAAATTCTGCGTGTGCTGGCGGGCACTGCAGGGAGTGGCATTTTCGTCCTGTTGCCCGATCGCGACGCTGAAAATACCCGTTCCCTCTGGAAACCGGCCTCAGTGCAACCACTCGACCTGACGATCCGCTGTCTGGTTTTGGAACCCAGAACCCTGCAAGTTTACGCTGGCACCGAGACAGCCGGGATCTTCCGCTCACTTGACCAGGGCGATCGCTGGGCCGCCTTTAACCAGGGACTCACCAGCCTCGACTCCCAACTGAACCCCCTAGGACTGGTGAACACCGATTTTCGCGCCATCATCCCATTTGTGGGTAGCTTGGTGGCGGCGGGGATCGGCATTTTGATTTCGGAGGATGCGCTGCTGACGGCTCCCATTCGGGCGGGCGATCGCCTGTTTGTGATGGCCCCCCCGCAGCCACTCCTGCCTCGTCACCCCGACCCCCAACTAGCGCTGGAGCAACGCTGGCGCTTGCAAGACCGGGACGGTTTTGTCGGGGTGGTGCTGACCCCTACACCCCAGGACGTGGTGCTAGAAGCGGCGATCGCTGAAGACCCCAGCATCAGCGAACCTGCCACCATTCTGCTGCCTCCCATCGACCAACAGGTGCCCATCCTGACGCTAGAGGCTCCCTTGCAAAACAGCTACGATCCAGCAACGGTGAGCATTTTCGCCAATATTGTCCCGGCCACCCACGGCGAAACGGTGCCGGACGAAGTGCTGGGCAGCGGCGACAGCAGCCAGCCCAACCAGGCGTTTGTCCTGCGGAAAAAGCCCCTCACCTACGTTGCAGCGACCACCCCCAAAGGCACTATCAGTACGCTAGAGGTGCGCGTCAACGAAGTGCAGTGGCAGGAGGTGGACTCACTGTTTGGCCACGGCCCCGACGAGCAGGTCTACATCACCCGTCGTGCCCAGGATGGCACAGTGACGGTGATCTTCGGGGATGGGGTGAGCGGGATGCGCCTGCCGACGGGTCTGGAAAACGTGCGGGCCACCTATCGCAGCGGCATGGGGCTGGCGGGACTGATGGGGGGCGATCGCCTCAGTCTGTTGCGAGTGCGTCCCCTCGGTATCTCAGAGGTCAACAATCCCCGCCCCACCAGTGGCGCTGCCGACCCCGAAAGCATCACCGAAGCTCGCACCAGTGCCCCCCTGACGGTGCGGACGCTGGGCAGAATCGTCTCCCTGCAAGACTACGAAGATTTTACCCGCGCCTTCTCTGGCATCGGTAAAGCCAGGGCAACGGTGGTGTCAGCAGGCGGCGTACAGACAGTCCACATTACGGTAGCGGCCAGCACTGGGGGCGTTGTTCCAGCAGACTCGGTGCTATACACCAACCTGGTGCAGGCGATCGCCCAGGCTCACGACCCCATCCAGCAGGTGCAAGTGGATTCCTACGAACGCCTGCTGTTTAACCTGGAAGCACGCTTGCTCATCGACCCGCGCTACCGGCCAGAACCTGTGCTGGCCCAGGTCCAAGCAGTGCTGACCACAAGGTTTGCCTTTGAGCAGCGCCACTTTGGGCAGGCGGTCACCTCTGCTGAGGCGATCGCCCTGATGCAGGCAGTGGCTGGCGTGGTGGCGGTGGATTTAGATGCCCTGTATCGCCGCGATCGCGCCCGCAGCCTAGAGGCTGTGCTGCCGGCCCAGACCGCCCGGTGGGATGTGGACAAACGACAGATCCTGCCGGCCCAGTTACTTCTCATCAACCCGGCAGGCATTGGCCTGAGGGCGGAGGTCAGTCTATGAGCCAGATCACCCTGTACGAGCTGCTACCCGCCATCTACCGCATCCGCGATGCTGAGCAGGACGGCCAGTTACGCGCCTTCCTGGAAATTCTCCAGCAGGAATTGCGACTGCTGGAAGCCGACATTGAGCACCTATACGACAACTGGTTCATCGAGACCTGCGATGGCTGGGTAGTGCCCTACATCGGGGATCTGCTGGCAGTGAGCGACCTGAACGAAGCGACAGCTCACCGCGATCGCCAGGAGCGCCGCACCTACGTCGCCAACACCCTGGCCTACCGTCAGCGCAAGGGCAGCACCGCCATTTTGGAACAGATTGGCCGGGACATTACCGGCTGGGGGGTGCGAGCCGTCGAAGCCCAGTCCTTTGTCGCCACCACCCAACACCTCAGCCACCTGCGTCCCCAGAGCAGCACGGTCAATCTGCGACAACAGTCCCAGCAGAACACCATCCCCATTCCCTTCCGCACCACAGGGGCCTTTACCCCCGAAATCCGCAGCAATCCCCAGCAACGCGGCTCCTACACACCCAACGGCGTGGCGCTTTACCTGTGGCGACTGCAGAGCTATGCCATCGAACGCGGCACTCCCAGGGCCGTCCCCGGCCTCAGTGCCGCACCCCAAGGACGCTATTTCACCCTCAACCCACTGGGCTACGACGCGCCCCTGTTCAACAACCCCCAGACCGAGACGGATATCACCGAACTGGCGCAGGAAGTCCACATCCCTGGAGAACTCAGTCCCTCCCTGTGGGAGTCAGAGGCTGTGGAGGAAGCCGATCGTCCCGTCCAAATTTACTTTGATGGCACCCCCTTGAAGCGGGCCGAAATTCACCTAGCAGACCTGGCAGACTGGCAGACCAAGGATCACGACTCTCAGGCCAAAGTAGCGCTGGACTTGCAGCGAGGGCGCATGGCTGTGCTGACGGAAGACCCACCTCAAAACGTAACAGTTAACTACTCCTACGGCTTCAGCGACGATGTGGGCGGTGGCCCCTACAGTCGCACTGGCAACACCGTCCTAGAAAGCCTCGATGCCAGCACCTACCTCGTCTGGAAAGTCAGGTCACCCCACGCCTCTCCCTCCCTGCCGCAGGCCATCCGCGAGTGGAATCAGTTTGCCCGCCACTGGCAAGCCTGCTACGACCTTATCAGCATTCCCCTTAGTTACGTTGCCTGTCGCAACGATGGCTCAATCTCCATCCTCGCAGGCAGCGGCTTCACCACAGACGCCACTTCCCCCCTGCCCTCCCCGTCCCGATTGCGCCTTTTCCCCCCCTTCCATCCCGGCATTGTTTCAGGGCTAAACGTCTTCGCAGAGTGTGGTGATTTGGAGGCTCAAGTCACCGCTGGCAGCGGCATTGATGCCAGCGGCAACCTGCTGACGCTAGGGCATTCCCGCCGCATTTACCTGGGCCGCTATCGGAGTCAGGCAGTGATGCTGATCCTGAGTCCTGCCGAGCATGACCCCACCTGCCTCCACATTGACGTGCTCCCTGCGACGGCATCTCCCGATCGCCCCTACTTTGTGCTGGCACGCTTAGAACTCAACAGTAGTGGTCAGGTGCAGCGGCTGGATAACGCTGTCCGTCAAGGGTTTCAGCCCGGTGTGTTGAGCGGTCTGGCGGTGGCAGTCAACCAGCAAGAGGCGTTAATAACGGTTTCCCCCGGTCTGGCGGTTAATGCCAGAGGGGAAGCGATCGCCCTCCCTAGTGGCGGCACCCTCTCACTAGCGGCTGACCGTAACCAGGTATTCTTCCTTTTTTTACAACCCGCTCAGGGAGAGCAGCCTCCCACGCTGGGTATGATTCGCGATGCAGCAGGTGGCCTGATCGAACTCCAGAGCAATCAGACCTACAGCGGCGATCTATTCCTCCGCATTCCGGCAGCGCAGCCCCTGTACTTGGTGGCTGCCGATGGCGATCGCCCCCACCTGCTGGGCCACCTCACCCTGCGCGGCACCGCCTCCCCTGCCACTGAGGATGGCGGCGAGTTCACGCTGGAGGGCCTTTTGCTGGAGGGCAATCTGACGGTGCGTCCCGGCAACTTGCAACGATTGGCGATCGCCCACAGCACCCTCGTCCCTGGTCACACACTGCGCGTTGAACGGGCGGAACTTCCCATCACCAATGCCCAACCCGACGACGTTACCTTCTTAGCCCTGTTGATGTACAGCCTGACGTTGTTGCAACGGATGTTACGGGTCGGCCTCACGGCCAACAACCTGCCGCTCCAAGTGCGGCTTGGACGCATCACTGAGATCTGGGGCGAGCAGTGCTCCACCCTGCTGGAGGGCCTGCACCGCTTTCTGTCCCGCTGGGCACCGCCACCCCCCTTACCGACTGACGAAGACGAAGATGATGCACCTCTCGATCCCCGCTGCTACCCCGATCCCCCCGTGATTGACCTAGGGGCAGATAACTCTCGCCTGCATCTCTCCCTCGTTCGCAGCATTAGCGGCGCGATCGCCCTAGCCGACTCTGTCCCCCACCTCAGCCTCACAGACTCCATCCTCGACTCCCCCCTACCCCCCTCATCCTCCTTGCCCATTCCCCCCGCTCTCACTGCTCCTGGCACCGACGCAGACATCACCACCAGCACCATCCTCGGGGCCAGCCTCGTCCGCACCCTGGAAGCCAGCAACAGTTTATTTACCGACAAGGTGACCACCCAACGGCAGCAGATAGGCTGTTTGCGTTTCTGTTTTGTCCCACAGGGATCGCGCACGCCTCCTCGCTACCGCTGCCAGCCCGACCTCACCCTGATCGAGCAGATCGGCACCCTGCCCGTCGCCATCACTAGCCTCACCAGCAACCCCATCACTCAGCAAACCTGGGTAGGCACCGCGGGCCAGGGCAGTCATCGGTTGATTGCCGCTAGTCAAACTTGGGCGCCCGTGCCGACGGGCCTGCCCAATGCTGCTGTCACAGCGTTACTGGCCTTTAGCCTGCCGGGAATGGGGACAATTTCGCCTGCTGCCGCTAGTGATCCCATCGGCACCATCAACGGCACGCACACTCGGTTTCTGGAGGAATTGCAGGTGGGGGATGCGATCGCCGTTCAGGGGCAAGTGCGCACTATTCAGGCCATTCCCTCTAACACTCAACTGCAACTCGACCAGCCCTTGACCGACCTGCCCCCCCAGAGCGCGTTTCAGACCGTGGCAGTGTTGGCAGGCACCACGGGCGGCGCCCTCTACCGCGTCACCCATCTCCTCATGGAAGGCAGCGGGCAGGTGAGTACGACACAACCTACGGCTGGCGGGGCGATTGTCGTGGGCTGTGGCACCAAATTTACGCCAGCGGACGTGGGAAAAACGCTGATTGTGGAGGGCGATCGCCGCACCATTACGCAAGTCCGTTCTGGCCTTGAGCTAGAGGTCAACGCCCCCTTTGCCCAAAGCTTTGCCGGCAAGGAGTTCCTGCTCCTGCACAATACCCAAACGACCCCAGGGCAGGGACGCCTCAGCACCAGCCGCGATCGCACCACGCTGACGGGGTGCAACACCCGCTTCTTGCAACAACTCAGCCCTGGTGACGAAATCCTGCTGGCCGGTCAGTCTCGCACGGTCATTGCCATCACTGCCGATAACCTGCTTCAGGTCAGCCCCGCCTTTGACCAAGACGCGATCGCCACCGCCTTCCGCATCCGGCGCACCTGTTGGGAACCCGTTCCACAGCCGCGCATCCCCAACAGTGAGAACCGCCGCAACACCGACATCACCGCCCTAGCCCTGCAACAGCGCCTCGGTACAGGCAGGGCCACCACCAAGGGCACCACCGTCACCGGACAAGGCACCCTCTTTGCGGTGGAACTCGCAGTGGGTGAATGTCTGACAATTGCCGGACAGACCCGCCGCATCACTGCAATTGCGCCCGACAATGGCAGTCTCACCGTTGCCGAACCTTTCTCCCCCGACATCACAACCCCTACTCCCTTCCAGACCTCTGTTTTGTGGATGGGCACTGCTGGGAATGGGGTGTTCCGTTCCAGCAACGGAGGACAGACCTGGCAGGCCATGAACGAGGGACTGACCAATCGCGATGTGCGGGCGATCGCTACCGATCCCCACAGCGGGGACTGCTTCGTTGGCACGTGGGGTGGGGGTGTGTTCCGCTCTAGCGACAATGGCAACACCTGGAGAGGGGGCGACCCTAGCGATGTCAACATCTGCCAGACGGGGCTGACCCATCCCTACATCACTGGACTATGCTTGAGTGCAACCACTAGACACCTGTTTGCGGCCACGCTGGGGGGTGGAGTGTTTCGTTCGACAGACGGGGGACTGCGCTGGGAACCTGCCCGTGCCGGGTTGACGAACCCCAACACCACAGCAATCGTGGGGGAAACAGTGCCAGGGAAAGGGGCGATCGCCAGTGACTACACCAGCGTCAGAGGGAACAGTACCGACTTCCAACGGGAATTTGCTCCGGGAGACAGCCTCACCGCCGCCGGACAGACCCGCCGCATTATGACGATTTCCACTGCTGACGAACTCCGCATCGATCAACCCTTCGACCCCGACCTCCCCCCCAACACTCCCTACCAACGCACCACCCTGTATGTGGGCAGCACTGGTGGCAGTATCTTCCGTTCCAGCAGCAATGGCTGCTCCTGGCAGGTTGCAGGCAGTGGCCTCACCCAAACGGATATCACCTGTCTGGTGCTAAGCAGTCCTGTCAACGGCAAGGCTTCCCTGCTTGCGGGCACCCGCATCGGTAGCTTGTTCATCAGTCAGAACAGCGGCAAGACCTGGGCTACGCTCAACACCGGCCTCAACCGAGTGGATGATATGCTGCTCCTGCTCAACCAGATGCAGCCCCGCTTCACCGACGAGCGCTATGGGCAACCGGGCTATGCCCAACTCAGCAGCGCCACCGTTACCACAGTCCGCACTGGAGCCGAAAACGGCTCAGAAATGGGAGTCTTCAATTCCCTCAAGTTTCCCCAACGAGAAGACAACCTCAAGGCCAGCCTCAACGAATATCTCCGCTTCGGCATCACCCCCGACCTGATCTATGTCACCTGAGGCCGACGTGACCGTTTAACCTGCGAATTTGGGATTCTCATCCCCCTCACCCACCCCCAGGAGTCCACTATGAAGGGCGATTTCACCCGCTTCACCTTCCGTCCCGAGAAACGCTACACCAACGTCCTCATGCAGCAGGGACGAATGCAACTCGATGCTGACTGGAATGAGCAGATGAGTATTCTGGGCTATCTCAACCAGACCCAGGCGAGGGACATGATCGGTGGGTCGGGGACTTCTCGCACCGTCGGTGGGTTTCAGGTCAGTGCTACGCCAGATGGCAGTGATCTGGTAATCTCAGCCGGGAACTACTACATCAATGGCATTCTCTGTGAGTTGCCAGAAGGCTCGGAGGTCATTGCCGAATACGACATTCCCCCCCCAGCCCCCCTCCCCAGTCCGGAGGCCGCTAGGACGAGTACTCCTGCGACGCGCCGATTGAGGGTGAGAGTTCCGGTCTTTACAGTGGACGGGCTTGCCTACGCAGCCAATCAATGGGTAGACGTGCCAGCCTTTACAGACTTGAAAAATCCGAGAGACCGCTGGTTTCGCATTGAGAATCCCAACCCCCGAGAGCAGACACTCGACCTGGTCTACCCGGCTAGCGATCCCGCTGCATTGGATGCACAATTACAAAAATTGACGGCGAACAAACAGGGAGCTATCCCTCTGCCCCTGCGGCGGTTGACCACCTACCTCACCCAGCCGGACTATCCTGGCCCGCTGACTGCTGATTTGAAGAACGGTTTTCAGCCTGACCGTCGCTATCTGGTCTACCTTGACACCTGGCAGCGCCACATCACAACCCTAGACGATCCTGATCTCCAGGAGGTGGCGCTCGGCGCTATCGACACCACCACCCGCCTGAAAACTGTGTGGCAGGTGAAATTGCTGGAGGTGGGCGACAGTACCACCTCCGTAGCACCTGACCAGCCCTTCCCCCAGTTCAACCAAATTACGCAAAATCGCCAGGTGTTTATGACAGCGCGGTTGCGCCCCACCCCAGAGGCCGCCAACGGAGTCGCAAATCAACTGGTGAATGCCCTATATCGGGTGGAAATTCACCAAGGCGGATCGCTAGAGGAGGCCCGCTTCAAGTGGTCGCGCGATAACGGCACAGTGGTTAGTGCGGTGGATCGCATCCTCCCCGATAGCAACGTTATCCAGGTGCAGGCAACCGAGAGTGACAGTGAGCGTTCCTTCAAGCCGGGCCAGTGGGTCGAACTGATCAACGAAGACCGAGAACTGCGAGGTGAGGCGGGGATTTTGCTGCGCCTCACTGATGTCCGCCCCGGGGGCAAGCTGATCTACAATGCATCGAGTGTTGGAGAGGCGATCGCCCTCGACGAGTTTGCTCCCGCCAAGCACCCCAAACTGCGGGCCTGGGACTGGACCAGCGACTCTCAGGGGCTGCCGCTCAAGTCGTCTGACCCCGATGGCTGGATTGAACTAGAACGCAACATTCAGGTTAAGTTTGAGACTAGTCCCAACATGCGCTATGCAACGGGAGATTACTGGCTGATTCCTTCCCGCGCCAATGGTGCCATTGAGTGGATCAAGAACGTTGAGGGGAACCCCCAGCGTCAACTCCCTCTGGGCATTCAACACGGCTATAGTCGGCTGGCACTGACAGTCCTCACGGGCACTGCGGCCAGCCCCCAGTTTTCAGATCCGGGTAACGAGGGGGACTGCCGCCGTATCTTCCCTTCGCTGATCAACTGCTTGGATGGGCGAGAGAGCATTTTTACAGGGACGGTTGGCATTGGGGTGAGCAAGCCAGCCGCCCGCCTGCACATTCGGGGGGCGACTGTTCTGGAGGGACGCGGGACACTATCTGGCGAGGCGGGGTCAAAAACGCTCACTGGCGTAGAGACGCGCTTTGCACAACAGCTCTCTCCGGGCGATCGGCTGACTACTGTGGATGGCACTGGCAAGTCGGTAGAACTGGTGGTGGAGGCGATCGCCACTGATACGCTGCTCAACCTCACCACCACCCTGGCCAATCCTATCATTGCCGCCAGTTTCACCTACCGTCCGGCCCAACCGCATCCGATTGTGCGCATCGACACAGAAGACCCCCAAACCACCCAACCGCAATTTGTGGTGAACAACTTGGGCAACGTGGGGATGGGGGTCGCTGCACCTGGAGCAAAACTAGAGGTGTGCCGTGCTGAAGCGACGCCTGCCGCCAGTGTGTTGCACGTCAAAGCGGGCAGTGGGGTGGGGACCAGCCTGTTACAGGTGCAGACCGACGGCAAAGTCGGGATTGGCTTTGACACCCCCCAGGCCAATTTGGATGTTAAAGGGGTCCTCAGAGTTGCTACTGGCGTGGGCACGGGTAGAGGGTTTCTGCAAATTCAGCCGCAGGACGGCAATCCAGTGCAGTTCACCTCCAATGCTGGT
Organism: Synechococcales cyanobacterium M55_K2018_004; assembly: GCA_015295905.1. Taxonomy (GTDB): domain Bacteria; phylum Cyanobacteriota; class Cyanobacteriia; order Elainellales; family Elainellaceae; genus DVEB01. The sequence continues at coordinate 7,569 of DVEB01000283.1, read as the reverse complement.
CATCGTTTCGATCGTAGCCTAACTGTCGTAACAGGCACGGCCACCAATACAGGCTTTCTCCGCATCCAACCGCAGGACAGCGGTGCTGTTCATTTCACCGCTAACGCAGGCTATCACTTTACATCAGGCACTGCCGCCAATACAGGTTTTCTGCGCATTCGACCTCAAGACAGCGATGCCGTGAACTTTACGGCCAATGCAGGTTACAACTTTACATCAGGCACCGTTGCCAATAGCGGCTTTTTCCGCATCCAACCGCAGGACAGTGGGGGTGTCAATTTGACCGCCAATGCGGGCTACACCTTTCGGTCAGGTACAACCGACAATACAGGGTTTTTCCGCATCCAACCGCAGGACAGTGCCGCAGTGACGCTGACCGCCAACGCAGGGTATCGTTTGACTTCAGGCACCGCCACTAATACAGGCTTTTTCCAGATCCAGCCGCAAGATAATAGTGTTGTCAATTTCACCTCCAACGCAGGCTACAGCTTCGACAAAGATGTTCGGATCAGTGGAAAACTCAGTGTTATGAATGGTGCAGTTGAAACTATTGCCCTGAATCCGGATGGCATTGCTATAGCCAAAGGTAACGTCATTTTGACGGAAGGCAATGTTGAAATTAAGAGGGGCGTCTTGAAGATTGGGAATTTCCAGATCGATCAAGACGCAGCGGATACTCACTTTAATCAAATCACCATTCGAGATGGCATCACTTTTGGCAGACCCACGGCTGCCTTTCGCATTTCCACCAACCCACCCCACTTCAACCAAGCCATCACCTTCGCCAGACGGGTCACCATCCAGAGTGAAGGGCTGACGGTCGCCAATGGCGGGGTGACGGTCAATAGTGGCGGGTTGACCGTCAGCAACAATGGGCTGACCGTCGGTAATGGTGGGGCAAGTATCACTGGGAGTAGTCAGATTTCCTTACGCCGAGTGGCAGGAGTGGCTGAAAAACTGACCTTGCTGACAGATTCCACTACGGCCAACCCTACGCCTTTTATCATCGATTTGCCAGGTCGCAGACTTTCAATCCGAGAAGGGGATACCCGTCTGATGACGATTGCTCCTCCCCAGGATGCCAGCAAAAGTAACAGCAGGGTCAATGTTTTGGGTGAGCTAGTGGTAGGGGCCAACTTCTTCAACCGCAACGATTCTCTGATCAATGGACTGTTGGTGGAGGGGCACACGGGCATTGGGGTATTCAATACCTCCGCCGATACCAGTCAGCCATTGCTGGCGAAATTAGAAGTGCGGGGAGTCACCAACAATGCTACAGATAGCGCCCTGAATATCACCAATCAAAACCGCAAGAGCCTGCTCTACGTGAGGAATGATGGACAGGTGGCGATCGGGTCTCTGGCTGATCAGGCTCCGCTCAATGTCACCCTGCCGACGGGAGTCTCTGCTGCTGCAACAAAACTGGTGGTGAGTGGGGATGGGCTAGTCACAGGTAAGCTGTTTGCCCAGAAGGTAGCTGGCACAGAGATCGAACAGGTTTCAAGCCGCACGCAAAAGCAAAATATTGTTGCCCTCTCCAGTCAAGCAGCGACCGACTTGCTGCGATCGCTCAACCCCGTCACGTTTAACTACACCACGACGAAGGACACGGCTCTCCACGCCGGGTTCATTGCCGAAGACAGCCCCACCCTAGTCACCTCCACCGATGGGCAGGCAATCCGCATCCTGGATGTGGTGGCTGTCCTGACTCGCACGGTGAAAGACCAGCGGGAAGCAATCATCTTGCTCAATCGGATTGTGAAACAACAACAGGCGGCGATCGCCACTCTGTTTGAGCACATCAATGCTCGCTAATAGTTCCTATTGAACGTGCATTCGGGATAAGCTGAAACTCTTGCTTTTCCGTGCGCGATGCGCACGGAAAAGCAAGAGTTTTGGGGCACCGCGCCGGGCGCGGTGCCCCAAAACTCTTTTAACCAGAACTGACGTTATTTATGGCGCTACGCGCTCATGGTGTAACAAGTTTTTGTGGAAACCCCCGCAGCACGGGTTTTCCCACCAAATGCGCTTGACATCACAAGCGTGTAGCGCCATATCTTCCGTTAGCAAGCTTCCACTAGCGAGCTTCCACCTGCGACACTTGGATCGATTCTGCCGGGTCGCGCCAAAACACAATCGAGGGGTTCAGCATTTCCACGCGGGTGCCAGGATAGTAGAAGCTCAGGATGCGGCTGGCACTCCAGTTGAGCCGTCCCAGGTTGTATGCCCCCGTTTGGCTCATTCCCACGGCATGACCTAGCCCTCCACCCGTGAAGACAAATCCGCGTAAGGGGGCCGCAGCAGGGCTGCCGCCATCGGCGGCGAGAGTCATGCCTGACTTGAGGTCTGGCGCTGCGTCAGAACTGCCCTCAGAACCAGTCATGTCAGGGGCGATCGCCACTGTTTCAGGTTGAGCGATTCCGTCTGGACTGTCCCCCGCAGCCTCTGCCGTTTTAAAGAGGGGGTCAACGTAGAACAACAAGCTATTGGGAGCCGAAAGTGCCCGTAGAATTTCGTCCTTTTCCAGAGTGACAACGCCCCGATCGGTCTGCACTTCAACCTTTTGAACACGACCTGCGGGCGATCGCTGCGTCACGCGCAACCCCTGCACCTGAGTAAAGTTTGCCAAGGGGTGCTGCTTACTCTGCAAAAATCGGCGCAGGTCTGCGGTCACTTCGGCCACAGAGCTTTCAATCCGCCAGCGGAAGGTGTCCCATCCCACCTCATTAAAGCCCTGCCGCAGGTTAATGAAGGCCCGCAGGTTTGCCTCTACCGACAACGGACGGTTGACCAAATCCCAAGCGTTCTGCACCGAATCGATCACGGCTTGCAGGTAGGGGCGGTCGGGGCCATTCCACACATCCGAAAAGGGGGCTGTGATACCGCCTGTGGTGGAAGAATAGAGGGCATCCACCAGTTCGTTGCGGTAGGTCAGCACCAGTCCACGGGTGGCATAGATGGCGCGATCGCTCTTTTCGTCGGCACCGCCCAACCCCCAGTAGACCTGACACTGGGTATCGGCACACAACTGGTAGTTATCGATGGCAAACCGGCGCAAATTACGCAGGGCGTAGGTCCGTGCCAGGATGGCCTGCGCCTGAATTGTGGTGTCTGGTGCCTGTAGCCCAATTTCGTGGGGCACCACACCGCGCAGATAGGTCTCGATCGGCACCGTATTGACCAGGGTATAGGTGCCGTAGGCATTGGGTTGCAGGCGCAGCGTCCCGGCGTAGATGCGGCGACTTTCAGGTTTTTCGGCGACCCTCGGATCTGCCGAGTCTCCCCGCAGCACCGTCACCCGGTTATTGCCACTGAGAATATCCACCTCATCGCGGGTGTAACGAAACCCATTGACCACAAAGGAAGCCCGGGGAATTTCCTGCTGGGTCTGACTGTCAATAAACGCAGTGCGTGCTCCCTGGGATTCTAGATTCTTCATCAGCAAGCGACGCAACAGGGGGGTAGAGTAGGTGTCGCGCTTGGCCCACACCTGCCACTGGCGGGGCTGAGCAATTTCCACTTCAATCCCGCGCGATCGCCACTGGTTGGCGCTGTCTTCCGCACTCTCAAAGCTGCGGTGAGTACTCAATACCACCCGCTCCACAACCTGTGGCTCCGGTAGGGGTTGCTGAACAATATCGATCTGAACGGGGGCCGTGGTTGTTAGTGTCTGGGGTTGATCGTTGGTCTTAAACCGCAGGGTGAGGCGATCGCCCGTTGCAGGAGTTAACGTTAGGGTTTGGGTGGGTTCCGAGCCGAACCGCTGCACCACCCCAACCTTAATGACGGGATTTGGGGTGACCACTTGCGCTGGAGTAGGTAGAACATTACATAATGTAACGCCACCGACTGAAAGTGCGGCAATTGCCAGCTTTGAGACAGCAGCAGACCCGAGGGCAGATGGTCTAGAAGGGGTGAAGGGGGAACTGCTCACCTTCCCATTGGCGCTTAAGTATTTCACGGCTCTTGTCCTTAACTTTCGTCCTTAAGAAGTGTGAAGCGGGAGCTAAAGCAAAACAATCTGCCCAGCATTATGCCGCCTTTCCGAGCGATCGACAACCTAGGCTAGTCCCTTCAGCCCTTCTCATACCGACTCCGTCGGTTATTGAGTCGATTTGTTGTGGGGTAAAACGTGCACTACGCACACGTTTTACCCCACAACAAACTGCCACTTTACAGCCGGATTCCGTATCAGCGTAAAAGCTAGAGATTGGAGGGTCACACTTGCAGGGGGCAACCCTCCAATCTCTAGTGTGGTTTTAGCCCGTCACAGGCGGACTAAAACCACACTAGAAGACCAACATGAGAATCGCTGAATTTCCTAGCACCATTCTCAGCACAGCGGGCGGCGTATAGAGCGGCGGTCGTTGTTGGTAGGTAGGGTCGCCCCTAAATACAACAATCAAAAATCAAATGCAACAATTATAAGAATTGCTATCAGAACAGCGTAAGAAAATGCCCTATCTTTGGGAAAAACTAAACTAAGATTTAGGCAATACAAGCAGACGTGCATCTCTGCTAGCCTATTTTCCTCCTCTGCACTGTTTTCGTCAGGACTGCGACCGTGACTCTCCACCCCACCCAACTGCAAGCGCTGATAGAAGAAATCAATAGTGTTCTAGGCAAGGCCAGCCCTCGCTTGCCCTGGGTGATGTCAGGCGAAGTGGATCAACAGCGGCGCATTCTAGAACAGACCCGCGACTATTTGGTTGCCCTCCAGCAACAGATGGCAGCCCCGAGTAGCAGTCAGACTTCTGAATATGTAGCTCCAGCCCTACAAGGAGGATATGGGCCTTCTGCTGGCAACGGTTTGCCCTACGCTGGGGAATCGGCCCAGCAGGTACTCCAGGCGGTTTTGCAGGAGATGAACTACCTGCGCACCCACTTGATGCAGCCAATGCGTCAAGAACTGGAAATCATGCGGCAACAACGGGAAACCTTGTTGCAGGACATTCAACAACTGGAGGCGCAGCGACGGCAAGTCGCTGGTTCTCTGGGGTCAGTCAACCAACAGCAAGTCAACGAGTTTTTGCAGGCGTTGATGGCTCGAATGCAGGAAACCCTGTCTGCCCAGGTTGCCCAGATTGCTGCTAACACTGCGTTGCTGGCCAGCACCGATGCGTCTGTGGGACCCTTGCCCGCTAGTTCTTCTCGGTGGTTGTCGGAAGCTTCTTTGCCCCCCCTCAGCCCTGCCGAACGACTGGCCCAGATGCAAGCGTTGCAGGTGCAGTCTGACCAGCTTGCGCTCAAGCTCGACTCGACTCTTAAGGTCTTCTTCGAGTCTCTCCAAAGCAACATCCAGAGTTACCAAGAATCGCTCAACAATGGCCTGAACCAGATGCACGCCCTGGGGCAACAGGGTGAGGCGATGTTCTCAGCGTTGATTAATCGGCTGGCCCAACAGTTGGGGCGAGAGGCTTCCTCGTATCTGCAATCCTCCGTTGAGACCACCAATTGGGAAGCTGCACATCCCCCGCTGCCAGAAGCTTCACCGCCGCAGGCGATCGCCCCCAGTGCTAATCCCCCCCTGACTCGCCTCGCTTCGCCCCCACCAGACTCGCCCGCAGTCGAGGGCAATGTCCATCGTTCGGACAATCAGTCGGACAGTCAGTTAGATAGTCAGTTGGACAGTCAGTTGGACAGTCAGATTGACCAGTTATTGGACGAACTCCGCAGCGATGCGTTGCGCGATCGCCAGCCCGGGCGAACATTACAACCAGATCCCAATCCTGCTGATTTACCAGTTATTCTGCCGACCCAGGCTGATATGAATGACTTGGATCTGTTGAACCTGGAACTAGCGGAACTGGACTTAGAGGAAGCCGCCCCACCCCAAAACTTCCTAGACGATGATGACCTTACCTTCCTGCAAACTGACGAACCAGAAGAAATCACCCAGTTCCAACTCGATGAGGAAGATCTTACGTTTTTGCAAATCGACGAGGAATGGGAAGAATTAACTGAACTGCAAGAGGAGCTAAGCGGGAACACACTGTCTACCAATCCTGACCCCGTAGACCTAGATGCGGCAGTGGACCTGCTCCACCAGTTGGGCGTAGAGGAAGTGTCGGCTGAAGTTCCGACTACTGCTGCCTTGACAGAATCAGAAACCCAACCCGGCGCTGCCCCAGCAGAACAATTTGGGGAACTGGATCAGTTCTACGAGAGTTTGTTTGGGGAAGAGGCCATTGTCGTGGAGCCACCTGCTGCTGTTACCCCATCTCCTGCCGATGAGGCCGCTCTCGTCGAGGCTTTGCCGATTGACACGGCAGGTCTGGAAGGACAGACACTGGAGGAGCAGCTTTTTGGTGGCTTGGCCGATGGTTCTACCAGCGCAGCGGCAGAGCCACAGCACAGCCCTGAGTTGGCCGAGGAAGAGGGTGGGAAAGAGGCGATCGCTGCCGCTGCTGCCACAGCAGCAGACCTGACCCTAGATCAGTTCTTCTTTGAGGAACCGCCTACACCGACCGAATCTGCTCCTGTAGATGGACTAGAATTCGAGACGCTGTTCTCCGGGGAAGCGGCAATCCCCAATCAAACACGCCTAGAAGACCTGACAGCTACTCCTCCCCAGCCAGACGTGCCACCAGAGGACGTGATTTCCTCTTTGCACGACCTGTCTGCCCTAGTCAGCAGCAATCCAGCGGAGTTAAACCCGACAGAACTAAGCGAACTGACCTTAGAGTCTGCCGATGCCATCACCGCTGAAGACTTGTTTGAACCCGCTTCGCCAGACGAAGACCTGCTGGCGAGTGATACCCTACCAGCGGAGTCAAAGATTGCCGTGGAGATGGGGAAAGATACGCTGGCACAACTGGAATACGATCTGACCCGGTTTGAAAGCGGCATGTTCGCAGAGCAACCGTGGAGTAGCAGAGCGGTTGAAGATGTTTCCACTGAGACAACGCCACCTCTAGGCTCTGCTGGTGACGACTTCAGCACACCACCCACCGGCCCAGCGGGAATGCGCCAAAACGAGACTGAGCCAGTGCAGACAGACGAGGCAACTGTCCTGAACGACTGGGCCGCGTTTCTACCGCCGGAGGTGGCTCCAGAAGCAGTGCCTGCCCCCCCAGCAACACCTGGAATTCCGCCCTTCCCGGTGTCGTCATCCACCCAGGATGAAGATCTGATCCGGCTGCTGGAGGCTCCCTCAGCGATCGCACCCCATTCCCCTGCGGTAGACCAATCCACGTCAGCTCAGCCAGTTGCTCCAACCGAACCGACTCCTGAGGCTGCTCGCTTCTCTGATCCACCCGTCTCTGCCGGGGTTGAAGCCGCCCTGTCGCCTGACTTTCTGGCTGCTCTGCTGGGCGATGCCCCCGCTGCTACGGAAGTGCTACCGCCCTCACCACCCACCTTTACTGGTGATCTACCAGTGACTCCTCCCATGGCTAGCCACGGTGACCTGCCTGCCCCCCCCCGCGAAGATCTGACGCTGGAGGAATACCAGGCCGTTATGGGGCTACCCACGACGACCGCAGCCCAACCCCTTGATCCCTTCAGTGAGATTGAGGAGATGCTAGACATACCCTCACCCCCGCCGCGTGAAGACCTCACCCTGGAAGA
>DVEB01000060.1 GCA_015295905.1 Synechococcales cyanobacterium M55_K2018_004 | reverse complement strand
TTCTCCTAAGTTGGGAGAAGGGGCTGGGGGATGAGGGCCTGCAAAGGTGACATGCGCTCGGAGCAAATAGTCCCGATTTTTGTGAGGAAAACGCCCCAAGTCTAGGGTGTTCGTCTCATCGCTGAAATTGAGTTGAATTGAGTAGGTTGGCGTTTTGAATGACCGCTGTGATGAGTGCAAATTGGTTGCTGCTTCAGGTTGGACTCGGCTTTGGCTCAGTTATCTTTGCAGAGCTGGTGCGTGATCTGTATCACGTGGCAGGTCATTATTGGAAACCGTTGCAAACCTGGCATAACCTGCATCACAAGGCCTACCGCCGCGACCTCAGTATGACTAGCCCGGAATTATACTGCAAAGCCCAGTTGTATAACGATGTGCCGGAAGCACTCTTCATGGTTGGCATGGGCATCCTGCTGGCAGCAACTTGGCAACTGGCAGGCTGGCAGGGCTATGGGTTGTGGTTTGGCTGTTTGTATTCTGCCAGTTTTCTGGCCACTGCCTTTGCCCGCTCTCAAGGTCTGTTGTGGCAAACAGACCTGACCCACAAACCGGGCGATCTGGATGAGATACCATCGGTGTGGACGGTGAATCGTACCTACCACTGGCGACACCACTTTGATCACGGAAACGCTTACTACTGCGGCTATTTCACAATCGTGGACAAAATTTTAGGGACGGGGTTATCGCTCAAAGGCAAGACGGTCGCTGTCACAGGCGCATCTGGTGCCATGGGGCGATCGCTCTTGGCAGAACTGGCCCGTCAGGGTGCCCGCACCATTGCCCTGACCACCTCTGCCGCAACACTGTTCGAGCCTCCCACCCAAGTTGTGCAGTGGACGCCAGGGCGTGAGAGTGAGTTGGGCGATCGGCTCAAAGCTGTAGATATCCTCATCATCAATCATGGGGTAAATGTGCATGGCGATCGCACCCCCGCAGCCATCCAAACCTCCTACGAAGTCAACACCTTCTCGGTCTGGCGACTGGCTGAACTATTTCTCACCACCGTCACCAAGTCCGAACATCGAGCCATCAAAGAACTCTGGGTCAATACCTCAGAAGCTGAGGTCAGTCCCGCCTTCAGCCCCCTCTATGAACTCTCAAAACGAGCCATTGGCGACTTAATTACGCTGCGTCGGTTAGACGCTCCAATTGTCATCCGTAAGCTGGTTTTAGGGCCGTTCAAAAGTAACCTCAATCCCATTGGAGTCATGTCGCCTGAGTGGGTTGCTTGGGCGATCGTTGCACTAGCCAAACGCGATTTCCGTGACATCATCGTGACGATCAACCCCATCACCTACATCGCCTTTCCCATCAAAGAATTCTTCACCTCACTTTATTTCCGTCTTTTTTCCCAGAGTCGTCCCCCAACAAACAAGTAAGCTCGGCATTCCATGAGTGGCAGCCAACGGACAGTGAGCCGCCGCCAGCCTTAGCAATCAAATCGAGGGTCATGGCGGCAGAAGTGTCGTGGCATCGATAGGTATAGCGACCGATAGCGACTGTATAGGCGAGTGCCTGACCTCGTCGGTGCAATTTCGGACACCACCTTGGCCAATGACCTGGATGAGCAAAAGCACCTCTATGCCCAACTCAAAATCCCGGAGTACTGGGTGGTGGATGTGCGCAGTCAGCGGGTTTTTGCGTTCCGACTCCAGGAGAACGGTCAATACAAAGCTTGTACGCACTCCCAAGTTCTGGCAGGGCTGGAGATTACCCTGCTGGAACAGACCCTGCAACGACTCAATGGCAGCACCAACACCAGTGCGGCGGCTTGGTTTGCTCAACAGATTGCTCAGCAGTAGGGCCTGCTTCAAAGTCAGCGATTCAGCCGACAGCGTTCCTTCTCCTGTTGAATCTTCTGCTGCAACCAAGCCGGAACGCCTAGTTCAGCCGTCTCGTATAATCGCTCAAATTCTCGTTCAAAGTGAGCCGCAACCGTGGGATTGAAGATGACCAGTAAGGTCTCATCGTTCTGATGGTTGGCGGCAGCACTCCAGTTTTGGGAGCCAGTGATCACGGTTTTGCCATCCACAATGGCGAACTTGTGGTGCAGCAGGTCGCCTTCGGGTAATTGGGGAATCCCAACCGTTGAGAGCGATCGCCGCCAAGGAGCATTGCCCGGCTCAAACCGACAGCGTTGGTCCGGCAGTTGCACGCCCAACATATCCAGGCCCTCGCTATAACTGCGATAAGCAAAACTCGGTTCGATCAGCGTGCGGATCTTGACCCCCTGCCGTTGTCGTTGCTGTAAGACATCACCAATCGCCTGTTCACTAAACACAAACAGCGCCTTATCAACTCGCTGCGTTGCTGTATTCAGGACGCGACTGATTAATCCATTCACGCTGTTTTGCCAGGGTAATCCGGTGGAAGTGGGGGAAAACTGCACCATCACAGCAGAACCGTTCCCTAGGCGCACCATTTGAGGAGGACGATAGGGTTTCTTGAGGCCAAATCGACTATCGGGCCTTTTCCCTGGGCCATCGCCCCACATCTGAGCAAATTCTGTGAGAAAAACGGTTGCGAGCGCAGCACTGTCAATCTTTAGCAGGTGATTGGCATTGCCCCGACTCTCTGGCGAGCCAAAGTCTCCATGGACTTCAGACGTAGAAAGGTTGACCGAACCCGTCACGACAAACCGACGATCGATGACTAAAAACTTATGGTGCATCAGGTCACTGCCTTGCGAGCCATCTGCTCGGTCGTCAATCAAGGGGACTCCCGCATTTCTCAGGATGGTCAGGGCATCGTGTTGGGCCAGTTCCTGGGGCGAAAGCTGTTGGTTGCGATCGCGATCTGCCAACGCCAGAAACTCCTCCGATCGCGTTTGTTCTCGTTCGTCCTCTGCTGCCATTCGCCCCTGCTGCTGGCCGGGAATTCTGTTGTAGCTGTCTTCGATGATGACTCGCACCGTCACTCCTGCCCGATGGCGCTCTGCTAGGGCGTGTGCCACCTTGGGCAAGCGCAGTTCCTGGACTGCCACATCAATGGACCGTTGTGCCTGGGCGATCGCCTCCACAACAATGGCTTCCAGGTCATCCCCCAGCCTTTCTATCCCCCGGTAGGGTTCCTTGTAGGTAGCTGCCTGCGATTGGTTGAAATATACCTGAATCAGTGGATCCTGCGGCAGGGGTGACACTTTAGGTTGAACACTTTGTTGAAGGATGGCAACGCCAACCCCACTCCGCCACCAACCGTATCCTAATAGACCCAGCACCCCTAAAAGCACAAGCAGCCCCCGCCAGCGCCGCGGTGCAGAAGGAGCTGGCACAGTTCTATCCGACAACGTCATAGATCCACCCCCAATTGTGATCTAGTAGTGCCCGATTCCTTGACCGGAGTAACGGGAATTCGAGATCAGCAGACAATCAAGAGGTTGGGGTCATCACACTGTGCCCCAACCCCTGCTTCACCCGAACTGACATTGGGTAACATTGCGGCTTGAGGCGAGGCGGGGCAATTGCCTGGAGCGTCAGTGGCTAAAATCGCCGACCTAAAATCGCCGACCTAAAATCGCCGACCAAGCAACCGCTGCCTCACCCCTTCTGCAATCTTTTGTCCCAGATACTCGGGAATCAAATTTTCGTTGGGGCCAAGCAGATACAAGATCAGCCTCGTCCTGCCGCGCCAGACTAGCAGATTGGCGTTCACCACTAGCAAGTCTTCTTGCCAGATGGCATACATGACCTTGTAAAAAAGTCCCGGCTGGTTATCCGCTTCAATCAACAGAGCAGGGAGGTGAAATACAGGGTCAACGTAAAACTCAGTCTCCACCTGTTCTAAGCCAGCGTCTAGGTTAAACTCTACGGCCAGCATTTCTTCAACTTCAAACCGTCCGCCCAAGGCTTCACGAACGGCACGAGCAACGTTTTCAGCCGTTTTTTCGGTGAGGGTCTTACCACCGCGAGACACCACCAATTTAATAAAGACCAGCATGGGAGGATAGATCTGTCCGTATAGGCTGAGGCTGTGAATGGTTAGCCCATAGGCGGCCAGTACCCCAAAAATGTCGCTCAATAAAAAAGATTGGTTGCGGTAGGCAAAGTGCAGAGCACTCTTGTTTCCCTCTGGCTTGAGTTCGATCACTGCCTGCCGTGTTTTATACAGTTGATAGGCCAGCCGCAGGTTCTGCAACTGAATTTCACTGCTCACAAATTGCTCATAGAACTGCGGAAACGCCCGGTTGAAGCGTTTCAGCAATTCGAGAGTGGATTGTTTTAATCCCGCAGCCATAGATGACAGGTCAGATGTACTTGTCGAGTGAGTAGAGGTTGCCAGAAGCGGTCGTGTAACTCAGCAGAGGGATGAGTGACGAGTTCTCCTTACTATGGTCGCTGCAAATGGCCGAACGTCCTTTACTAGAAAACCCTAAATTGGGGGCGATCGCGACATTTGGCTCGCGCCACTTAGCTGAACCATGCCAGCGTGGCACAGCCGCCTTACACCAATTCATACCAGAATGCAGCAATTTCTCCATGAAAAGGTTAGAAGACGACCTCGCTCTGAGATTCCTTAATGAGATTCCTTACCTTAATGAGATTCCTTAATAGTAGTCTCGCAACGGTTACGTTTTGCAGAAGCAGGTGGCGTCTTGTCCAAAACCATGGGGGAGGAATCGCTAAAAAAATCAATGTTTTTCCCGTAGAAGCCCAGGGAATGGAGTACGGAGGATATACTAGCTAGTACCGCTGTTTACGGTTATCACTTCACTGCGATCGCATGGGTTTCTGGAAAAGCCTGTTTAGTGCTTCTGACACCACCACTACCGCCAAGCCAGCTCAAGCTGAAGGGTATTCTACGCCTGGGTTGACCACTATCAGCGGTTCACGCATTTTCTTCAGTACGGATCGGGAGATTGACCTTTACGAACTGGAAGAGCTTTGCGATGCAGTGGGGTGGTCACGTCGTCCCCTCAGGAAGGTCAAAAAAGCAATTCAGCATAGCTTTTTGGTTGTGTCGATGTGGGAGCAACGAGGGGCCCAGCGTCGTCTGATTGGTTTTTCCCGCGCCACATCTGACCATGCCTTCAACGCCACTATCTGGGATGTCGTCGTCCATCCTGAGTTTCAGGGCAAGGGGCTCGGCAAGGCATTGATGAAGCAGGTGATTAAAAAGCTACGAAGCGAAGATATCAGCAACATTACCTTGTTTGCCGACCCCCATGTGGTTGATTTTTACCGCAATCTGGGATTTATGCCTGACCCTGAAGGGATTAAGGGCATGTTTTGGTATCCAGACTAGCTTATTTGAGGGCGTACACCATTTGGTTGATGTTATTGAACGCCAAGTACCCCCCGTAGGATGGGTGAGGCAATAGCCATCACGCATCGTAAGTGTTCGATTTTTATGCAAGTCCGTAATTAGCGTAACTTCGGGATACGCTGAATCCCTTGCTTCCGCGCGCGACACGGACAGAGAGGCAGGGTTTGGGGCACCGCGCCGGGCGCGGTGCCCCAAAACTCTTTTAACCAGAACTGACGTCGGGTTAAGCTCACGTCAGTTTGAATCTAGGAATTTAGAGGGGTTGGGAACGCGACGACCCAAACCCCTTGGTTTTATACGCGCGTAGAACATCAACGGGGTTTAGCGTAGCCAGAATTCACGTTATGTCTCCCCGACACCTGCTTCAGGAGAGCCTGTTTTCTCAGGCTGTTCTTGTTCTTGCAGCGATCGCCACCCTGCCTGCCATAGGGTGCGGTCTTTTAGTTGCGAGGCATTCAGCCAAAAGCGCACTGTAGGGTCACAGGCAGCCACCATCTCCGCAAACACCCACCGGCCCTGATTTTTCCGATTCACAACCTGAAAATGTCGCCAGCCCCAAGTTGTTTGCTGGGCAGTCCATTTCGACCCCACTAGATGAGGAAATTTTTGCTGCTTGGGCATAAAACTCCTGACTGTTCCTCAACAACTTTGCAGATTGACCGTGGGGCCAACAAGCCTTGGTGACTGATTGCCATTCCATGCTGTCTTCGCCATAGAATGCGTTGGGCGCTAGCCGTAATACATCGTGCGGATTTCGGACGTTGTGGTCACGCAAGTCCCTTAGGCAGTGCTGCCACAACCGAGTGAATTGATCCCATCGACGCGGCGTGAGATCCCAGTTTCCTGAGAAATTCCCTTGGCAATCCGCCACGCCCAACCAGAAACAGCGGTATGATATTGCAGGTCTAGAGCATTCGCATAGCCCTTTGCGATCGCCACTCTGCCTTTTCTGATTATCGTATTTATGTCCCTCAAGCTGCGTGTCTTTGTTCCGCCTCATCCGTTAATTAAACACTGGCTCGGCGTTGCCAGAGATGCCTCCACACCAACCGTTTTATTTCGCAGTGCGATGACCGAGCTAGGGCGCTGGCTGACCTATGAAGCAACCCGTGAATGGTTGCCCACCATGGACACTGAAATTCAGACCCCTCTAGCAAACTGCCCGGCTACCTTTATTAATCCCGAAATTCCGGTTGCAGTCGTCCCAGTTCTGCGAGCGGGGTTGTCTCTGTTGGAAGGTGCGCAACCGCTGCTCCCGTTGGCGAAGGTTTATCACATTGGTCTAGTCCGGAATGAAGAAACGCTGGAAGCAAGCTGCTACTTGAATAAGTTACCGGAACAATTTGATCCGGAAACTCGCGTCCTCATCCCTGAACCGATGTTGGCAACTGGAGGGAGCAGCCTGATTGTGATGGAAGAACTGACCCGGCGAGGGATAAATCCTGCCTTGGTGCGAATCATATCTGTGGTGATTGCACCCCAAGCATTGCAGCGGCTAGGCAATGCTTACCCCGAATTGCAGATTTATGCGGCAGCGATTGATGAAGGCTTAAATCAGCATGGTTTCATTGTTCCAGGATTAGGCGATGCGGGCGATCGCACCTTCGGCACTGGAGGGACCTAAACCTTGGCTACGCCTGCACGGCTTACCCTACTTCTCGATCCATCAGTTGAGCTAAGGTGGATTGAGCAACGGGCTGAACCGCCTTGTTCTTCAACCATCATTCCATGCTGCTGGCAAGAGCATGGGTGTTCCAACTCTAAACTTTTGCCCCGTGTCGAGCGATGTTTCAAGTTAACCGATAAGCTGAAAATAAGCTCAAGGGCAACAATTCACCAGATTTGCAGGAGATTGCGATGAGTCAACAGGATAACTTTTTCGGTGGATTTCTCGTCGGAGCGATCTTTGGGGGAGTAGTCGGCGGCGTTGTAGGGGTTCTCGTGGCCAATCGTCTGTCCCGTTCAGAGGTGATGGACGGTAAAGACGCGTTGACTAAGAAGTTGGAAGGCAAAGGACTTGAGAAACGGCCCGTTGCCAGTGCTCAAAATATGGAAGTGGCCCGCCGGGGTCTAGAGGATAAGATTGCTCAACTGAATGAGGCAATCGATGATGTGCGGCTGAAACTAGGGGGCATGAATGGCACACCCCGCCCCGATGGAGGCACACAGGCGATCGCCGACCGACGGGAGTAGCCTGCCTTCACCCTACATCCCTCTCCCACGTTGAGAGAAGGACTTTGAGAGACTCGGCTCCCTTTCTCCTAAGTTGGGAGAAGGGGCTGGGGGATGAGGGCCTGCAAAGGTGACATGCTCTCGACAGATTTCTTGAAAATCTGCTAGCAATCCCATCGATTTCGTTTAGACTAAGACTAATTGACTGTTCTCTAGGTGACCCTATGAGTCTGGTTGCGAATGCGTTGAGCAACTTTGTAATGATCTACACTGGCTTGTTGCTAGTGCGTATTCTATTAAGCTGGTTTCCCAGCATCGACTGGATGAATCCTCCTTTTTCCATCCTCAGCCAGCTCTCTGACCCTTACCTCAACCTGTTCCGACGGATCATTCCTCCCATTGGTGGTTTAGACTTTTCTCCGATTCTGGCTATCTTTGTCCTCAACATTGTGGGTCAGGGTTTAACGGCGCTCTAAGGTTTCAGGACATTCAGAACACAATCACGAGGCACGGTGCTGATTGCTAGCTGATTGTCTACTAGCTGATTGCTTAAAAATGCCAAATCCCCAAGCGGCTTGTTCAGTCAATCGCTTGGTTTTTTTTGTACACCTTAGTCCAAACTGCTAATGGGATGGGCGAGCGCGGCCAAGAAAGGCAGCAGGTGTTCGGCAACCGCAGAGGCATGGGTTTGGGGCAGGCTGTGGTCAGCATTGGGCAGGATTGCTAACTGGGCAGCAGGAATCTCTGCTGCATAGGTTTCGCAGTGCCAAAGGGGGATGGTATCGTCGCGATCGCCCGCCAAAACCAGCGTCGGCACCCGTAGTTGATGGATCTCCTGCTCAACTGTGTCGATTGCATCTTCAGGTCGCATCCGATGCACTAGGAAGGAACGGGCGGCCGGTTGGGCGTTGAGTTCATGACGAATCCGACGAATCTGTGCCAGGGGTTTAGCCTGTTTTGCCAAAGCCGCAAACGGTTGCATAAGCCAAAGCAGGCCATCCACAACAGGGGCTTCCCAGAGTAGCGGTCGCAGGTGGTTATAGCGCCCACAGAAGCTATCATCTCGGATACCCGCAGGGGCTACCAGCACCAAGCCATTCACATCGTCAGGGTGAGCTAGAGCATAGGCTGCGGCGACCCATCCCCCCAGAGAGTGCCCCACCAGCGTTATGCTGGGAAGTTGCAGTTTATCCTTAAATGCCTTTACAAAGGCCACCAACTTGGCAATGTCGTACCGAATCATGGGCCGGGAGGACTCGCCAAAGCCAAACTGGTCTAAGCAGATGCAGCGGTAGTAGGGACTCAGGTAGGGGAGGAGCGATCGCCAGCAGCGGGAGCTTCCCATAAAGCCATGCAGCAGCACTACAACTGGACCTTGACCGACATCTTCGTAGGCGGCTTCGTAGGAGTGTAAGCCAATTTGGAGCGGGGTAACATGCTTGGGCATGGGGGAGGAAGGGAGAAATTTTAGCGTTTGGCTTGTGATACGGAATCTGTCTGTCACTGTAACGTGAATTCGGGATAAGCTGAAACCCTTACTGTTCCGTGCGCGTTGCGCACG
>DVEB01000312.1 GCA_015295905.1 Synechococcales cyanobacterium M55_K2018_004 | reverse complement strand
CCGGGAAGCTTTTCTGTTACTAGTGTTTATTGCTACTTTCCAAATATCCTCTTAGCCACATTAATCCACCCCACTCACGAAGCCTGGTTAGCGCTCGCTAACCAGGCTTCGTTGATTGAGCCAAGTTGATTGAGCGAACCACTACAGTGATTGCATGAATTTCGCGAGTCTCTCCATCCCCATCTGAATGGTTTCCAGGCTGGTGGCGTAGGAGAGGCGGATACAGTCATCGGCTCCAAAGGCAATGCCAGGAATAACAGCCACCTGCTGAGCATCAAGCAGAGCACTGGCAAACTCCTGAGACGTCATGCCCGTCTTGGCGATGCTGGGAAAGACATAGAAGGCACCGTCCGGTTTTGGACAAGTGATCCCAGGCATGGCATTGAGGCTGTCCAGCATCACCTTGCGCCGTTCTGCAAAGGCGGAGACCATCTCCTTCACACAGTCTTGTGGGCCTTCGTAGGCGGCGATCGCCCCATACTGGGCGAAGGTGCAAACATTGGAGGTGCTGTGGCCCTGAATGGTGACACAGGCTTGGATGATGGGCACCGGCCCAGCGAGGAAGCCAACCCGCCACCCTGTCATGGCGTAGGTTTTGGCAAAACCACTGCTAACAATGGTGCGTTCGTAGATCTCTGGCCCGACTGCACCAATGCTGAGGTGTTCAGCACCATCGTAGAGAATTTTTTCGTAGATCTCATCAGCAACAACCCAGATGCCTGCCTCCACAACCACCTGAGCGATTGCCCGTACCTCGTCCGGTGTATAGACCATCCCTGTCGGATTAGAAGGCGAGTTGAAGACCAAAAGTTTTGTCTTGGGGGTGATGGCCTGACGCAGTTGTTCCGGGGAAATCTTAAAGCCGCTCTCAACGCTTGTAGAGAGGATGACAGGCGTGCCCTCGGCTAATTTCACCATTTCAGGGTAGCTGACCCAGAAGGGGGCCGGAATGATCACCTCATCTCCTGGCTCGATCAGCGCCAGCATCAGGTTGAACAGCGATTGCTTACCGCCATTGGTGACGATGACATTTTCAGCGCCGTAGCAGAGGCCATTGTCATGCTGGAGTTTCTGGGCGATCGCCTGTCGCAGCTTTGGCTCTCCCGCCGCCGGGCCATAACGGGTTTTTCCCTGGTCAAGCGCCACCTTCGCTGCTTCGACAATGTGCTTGGGGGTGTCGAAGTCAGGCTCACCCGCGCTAAAGCTACAGATGTCAATGCCCTCAGCCCTCATGGCCTTGGCCTTGGCATCAATCGCCAGAGTCAACGACGGTGTTACTTGTTCCACTCGTGCTGCCAGTTTCATGCTTGCCCTATCCATCCCATTCCATTAACGTCAGAACCCCCGGCATCTTGCCGCAGATTGATCAACCAATAGCCTACTCCAGATGGGCAATTCTGGCCTGAAATGTCAGATGTTTTTTAGATCAGTGCTTTGGATTAACGTAAGTTCTGGTTAAGAGGGTTCCGGGCACGTCACGCCTAGAGCATCAAGGGTTTCAGATAATCCAGAATTCACGGTGGATTATAGATTAGGAAATTCTTGCAGTTGGCAAGCCTAGTAGCCGTTCATCGTCAGCAGCCCTTGCTGCCCCAACAAAAGCTCCCGCAGCAGGCTAAAAATGCCGACCCAGATAATCGGGGTAATATCCACCCCCCCTAGGGGCGGTACAAGCTTTCGCAGGGGAATCAGTAGCGGTTCGGTGGGCAGGGCAATGAGCTTCCAGGGCATCGTATTCAGGTCAACTTGGGGATACCAAGTGAGCACGATGCGAAAGATAAACAGTAGGATCATCAGTCCCAGAAAAACCCCCAGCACTGGAGAGACCAGGCTATTCCACTCAAGTTGATCGAGGTTCACCACACCAAGCGCCGCAATCATAAACATTTCTCCCTCAGGGCAAGTCGCCAGACTCTTTACATCTTACTCTGCTTCTCAGAACGCAATTCAGCAGCGCGCTCACAACTAGCCCATGCTTGGTAGCAGCCCATTGCCTGGTCGGTCTCTCATCAAGATTTGACCTGAGCTTTTGAAAAACTAGTTGAAATTTCTCTCAACTTCTTTTCATAGGAACTTCTCAAGGGGTTAACAGACCGATAGAATAACTATCCAGGAGAGCTACAAAACAACTTTAGGTCTAAACTGCCATGACTCCATCCTTAATGAACTTCTTCTACAGCTTGCTGGCTGGCCTTGTCATTGTCGTTATTCCTGTAACGGTTGGCCTGATCTTCATCAGCCAAAAAGATAAAATTCAGCGTTCCTAATTGGTCTTTACGAAACCGAAGACAGGGACACAGCATTTTGTGTCCCTGTCTTTTATGCCCTTAGCGATTTATGCCCTTAGCGATCGCAGATGCCTGAAGGGGGTTGCAATCAAATCATCTACTTGCCGTAGAATGCGTTAGGCGAGAGTCGTAACGCAGTGTGAGGATTTTAGCTTCGCGACAGTCCCGCAGGATTCTCACAGGATTAATCTCACAGGATTAAAGGGATTAGCTGCTGTGTGAGTAGGGCGGCCCTGTCGCCCTACTCACACAGCCCACTCATAAAGCAGTCGGTCAAGTTATGTTTGTCAGGCTCCTCAGGAGACATGAGTCCAATGAATAGGTTTTCAGAAGCGTGTTTGAGTCGTGTCGGACAATAGGTGTGTTGGACAATATATGACGGGCCTCAAGCAAAGGTGATCGAGTTCACGTTCAAGGGAGTGGTGATCCCCGAAACAAGTCGCTAGGATTAGGACAGGCAAACGGAGAGTTAGCAATGGTGGATTTTGGTCTGAGTTGGAGTAGTATGTCGAGCCTGTTCGTCCTGTTGCCTCAGCCCGTTCTGGCTCAGGTTGTGTTTGGCAGCAATCCAGCCGCGTTTTTGGGCATTGCCTTGGCAATCGGGGGGGCATCGCTCTACTTCTTGCGAAACTTTCGTCCCCAGTTGGCTCGCGACCAGGATATTGCCTTGGCCGCGATCGCCCTTCTGGCAGGAGCGATTCTCTTTTTTCAAGGCTGGCGACTTGACCCAATTTTGACGTTTGGCTGCTTCCTGCTGTCGGGCTCTGCGGCTTGGTTTGCCTTTGAAATGTTGAAGCTGCGGGGGGCCACTGCTGAACAGGCCAAACGCGCCTCTGGCCCACTGGTCGATAATGAGCGCCCGGTCAGCCGCGTCTATCGCGCTGAGATCGATGAACTTGCACCACTGGATGAGCGTCCCGTCAATCGTCGCATCCGAGGGCAGCGTGACACCCGTTCTAGTGCCGATGTGGACACCTATGGTGATGATGTGCGGCGACGGCCATCCCTGCGCGGCAGTTCAGACCGTTCCAGCAGTAGCAGCAGTAGCAGTCGGAGTAAGCGTCGTTCCACTCCACGGCCCGACGATCGCTCTGCCTACCGGCCCGACCCAAATTACTGGGACGATGACGCCAGTAGCCGTCCTAACCGGAGTGCCTGGGACGATGAACCAGACAGCTACTCCTCCGCTCGGTTTGAAGACACGCGCGCCGGTAGCCGCGATGACTACGATTCGCGTCCTCGTCGTTCTCGTTCATCGGACGATCGCTCTCGTCGCCGACCTGATGCAGAACCTGCTGACTACGTTGATTTTCAGCCAGTCGATGACTACTCTGACCAGGACTATGGCTCCAGTGGTTACGATCGCTCCTAGTTTGGCAGTTCTCCACCCAGGTCATCCGGGGGGAACTCATCCCCCCTGCTCCTGCTTCGGGAGTATTCTCTCCTCACCCCCTTGGAAAAGTCAGCTATCCCACTAGTAGATACGCCGCTCAGGTGAAGTGGTTCCAGGGGCACCCCCCTTACGCTAGAAGCATAGAGGTTAACTCTATATTGGTTGCCACATAGGGGGCACCAATTACCAGGGGCAAGGGGGGCTTGCCCCTGTTTCTTTTTGATACGGAATCCGTCTGTCAAGTAGCAGTTTGTTGCGGTGTAAAACGCGCGCGGCGCGGAGTTTGACACTACAACAAGCCGACTCAACAGCCGACGGAGTCGGCATGAAACCTGTTACGAAGGCGTTACAGTGACCGTGGGTTTCAGCATCTGCTGAAAATGGCAAAGACATCAGTTAAAACGGTGCTTTGGCGTGGTTGAGCAGCGTTGTAGCTCCCGTCAAGTCGCTGTTTAAGCAGGAGTTGGGTTGCCTGGGGTGGGCGATCGCTTCTAGCTGCCTGTTAAACTAACGGCAAGCTCACGTTTTGACACAGCTTGATAGCGGTATGAATGATACCAATGTCTGCCGGTTTTCTGGGCTGAGGGGATTGACCCATGCAGAAGTTCTCGAACGCCGCGCAGCAGGCTTAGGTAACAACGCTGCATTAGAAACAAGCCGCTCCTACGCCCAAATTTTTCGAGAAAACCTATTCACCTTCATCAATGCCGTCTTTTTTGTCCTCAGTCTAGTGCTGTTTGGGCTGGGCAGGCCGGGGGACAGTTTCCTGGTCATTGTGGTGATCTTCGGGGGCGTGCTGATCAACATCTATCAGGAAATTTGGGCCAAGCGAAAACTAGACGAGATTGCCCTCCTGCACCGTCCCAAAGCAACTGTCCTGCGTGAAGGCCAGGAGCAGGAACTCGATCCCAACGAGATTGTGCTGGGTGACCTGCTGCTGGTGCGTCCGGGTGACCAAATTGTCGTTGATGGCGAGGTGGTCGAAGGTCGTCTGGAGGTAGACGAGGCGTTGCTCACGGGGGAGTCTGACCTGATCCCCAAAACCGTCGGCCAGTCCGTCTATTCCGGTAGCTTTTGTGTCACGGGTATGGCGTGCTTTGAGGCGCAGAAAGTGGGCACCCAGACTGTGGCCTACCAGTTGATGGTGGGGGCACGCGCCTTCCGGCAGGCACTCACCCCGTTGCAGCAGGAGATCAACCTGATCATCCGGGTGTGTATGTTGATCGCCTGTTTTCTGTGGATCCTGATTGCAATTAGTTTCCTCAGCCGTTCTCTGCTGTTAGAGGACGTGGCTCAGCGGGCCGCAGTCGTGGCAGGGCTGGTGCCTGCGGGCTTGTTGCTGGCAATCACCCTGGCCTACGGCATGGGAGCGGTGCGGATGGTGGGGCAGGATGTGCTGATCCAGCAAGCGAACGCAGTGGAGTCCCTCAGCAATGTCAATGTGCTCTGCCTCGACAAAACCGGCACGCTGACTACTAATCATTTGGTGTTGCAGTCTGTAGAAGCGATTGGTTGCAGTGAAGCGGAGGTGCGATCGCTGCTAGGAGATTTTGCCGCCAGCACCCCGGCAGGCAACCGCACTAACGAAGCGATCGCCCATGCCTGCCCTGGCCGTCCGCGCCCCCTCGTGCTAGAAGTTCCCTTTTCTTCGGCTCGCAAGTGGAGTGCGATCGCCTTTGCCGACGAGCCACTAGGGGGATACATCTTGGGTGCGCCCGAAATCCTGGCTCCGGTTGTTTCCCTGCAACCTGCGGTGATCGAGACCATGCAGGCGGCCACTGAGCATGGTCTGCGCGTTGTCTTGTTTGCCCACACCGTCGAAATTCTGCCGCTGAAGGACGTGCCCGAAGCACCTCAACTGCCGCCGCAACTCACCCCGCTGGCGGTGCTCATCTTCAGCGATGAACTGCGTCCGGAAGCCTACGAAACGCTGCAAGGGTTTGCTCACGCGGGGATTGAAGTCAAGATTATTTCCGGCGACAACCCCCAGACCGTTGCTGCCCTGGCAAAGCAGGCTGGGCTAGGGCCAGCCATCAAAGTGGTGTCTGGGCAGGAATTGGCCAGGATGGATGCGGCGCAGGTGATGCAGGCAGCCCAGACCTGCAATATCTTTGGACGCATTACGCCAGCACAAAAAGCCCTGCTGGTGCGATCGCTCCGCAAGGCGGGAGGGTATGTGGCGATGATTGGGGATGGCGTGAACGATGTGCTGTCCCTCAAGCAGGCAAATCTGGCGATCGCGATGGAAAGTGGTAGCAAGGCCGCCCGTGGCGTGGCAGATATTGTGCTGCTGAAGGACTCGTTCAAAGCACTGCCCTACACTTTTCTGGAAGGTCAGCGCATCCGCAGCGGCATTCTGGATGTGATGAAGCTGTTCATGGTGCGCGTGGCGGTGATCACGCTCCTGATCTTTTCAACGGCGATCGTCACCGATAGTTTTCCCTTGGAGAACAAACAAAGTGCGATCGTTACCCTGATCGGGGTAGGGTTTCCCACCATCGTCATCCCCGTGTGGGCCAAGCCAGTGCCTCTAACTCACCCCAGCATGATCCGTTCGATGCTGCACTTCACCATCCCCGCCACCCTAACCCTGACCCTGGTGTCGCTGCTGGTTTACTTGCTATTTCTGGTCAGTGCCGTCCTGGATCTACTGCCTGCCCAAGAACTCACCCAGGTAGACTACGCTGTTCCTCGCAGTGCCCTAGTCACTGTACTGGTGCTGGGCGAACTCTGTTTGCTGCCTTTCCTCAAACCGCCGACCCCAGCGTGGGTAGGGGGCGAACCCCTGAGCGGCGACTGGCGCTATACCCTCACGGCGCTGCTGTTGCTCGGCGTGTACGTGCTGATTGTGGCCGTTCCCCCCGTGCGCGACTTCTTCGAACTAGCCCGACTAGGACTGCACAGCTACCTGTTTATTGGGCTGGTGGTGCTGGAGTGGTGCCTGATTCTGCGCTTCGTCTGGCGGACGCGATTCCTCGATCGTTTCCTGGGAGTCACCCTGAGCTAACAGCGGTCACGCCGCCATGATGGATTCAGCTTGATTTAAGCTTTGCTAAAAGGGAAAAGATTTACAGATACCGTTGGCTCTGCTTAGATCGGGAAAGGTGCGATCGTGCAAGATGGGTGATTTTTAGTAGGGTTAGGGCTGCTCCATGGAAACTCTGGCTTACCTGCAATCGGCAACTACCTACGAAGACCCAGGGCCAGAACCTGCGCTCCATTTGCCAGCAGGATGCTTGCCCAGTGCTGTGCAGGTGGGGGCTGCGGCGGGGGCGATCGCCTTTTCTGTGACCGCCTTCACCCCAACCGCACAGGCTGTCGTCCGTCTCGGAGACACCTGCCCTGAAGTCCTCGACATTCAAAACGCCTTGATCCAACGGGGCTATCTGACCGGAGCAGCAACGGGCACCTTCGACGAAAACACTAGGCAGGCAGTCATTCAGCTCCAGACCGACTTTCGCCTCAATGCCACCGGAGAAGTTGATAACCAGACCGCCACCGTTCTGGAATTGAATAATGCCAGCGACCCCAACGGCGTATTTGGGCCAAACCAGAGTTGTACCGATACCTCCGGTGGCAATAACGGCGGTGGCGGGGATCCTGGAACCACGACCTCGGCAAAGGTGATTGCCCAGATTGGAGTCAATGTCCGCAGCCAACCGACAGTTAGCAGTCCCCGGATTGGGACGCGCAGTTTTGGCGAAACCGTTGTGATCAATGACCAGCGGGTCAGAGCCGATGGTTACACCTGGGCACAGTTAGCAGACCAGTCTGGCTGGCTAGTCACAGCCGCCCTCTCGATTGGCGGCGGCAGTGGGGGAGGCGGATCTGTCACCAGTGCTGTTGTCATTGCTGGGATTGGGGTGAATGTTCGCAGTGGTCCTGGTCTTAGTCATCGTGTCATTAGCACCCGTAGCTTTGGACAGACAGTACGGATCAATGACCAGCGGGTCAGAGCGAATGGCTACACCTGGGCACAACTAGCGGACCAGTCGGGTTGGCTGGTCACATCTGCCCTTTCCATCGGGGACGGTGGGGGCAATGGGGGCGGCGGCGGCGTCACATCGGCGCGAGTAATTGCCAGCATTGGAGCCAATGTACGCATCGCACCCGGCTTCACGCGCATCATTGGCGGTAAGGCATTTGGGCAAACAGTTTTATTGACGAGTGAGCGGGTGCCAGCAAGTGGCTATACCTGGGCAAAGCTAGCAGACCAACCAGGCTGGATGGCAACTTCTACGCTGTCGATTGGCAGTGGTAGCGGTGGTGGCACGGCTGGGAGGGTGATTGTTTCAACCAACGGCAGTGGGTTGAATGCACGGGTGGGGCCAGGGTTGGGGTATGCGATCGCCACTGCCTATCCGGATGGGACTGTCCTGTTCACCACCGGACGGGCCTCAAACGGCTGGATAGAATTGACCAATGGCCTCTGGGTTTCAAGTACCTGGGTCGTGTGATATATCAACCTGTCGGGAGACCCCATCGGGAGGATCCATGTTGCCCTCTGTGCCTGAGCAGTCTCATGAGAGTGAACCAGTCGTTTCCAGCCCCACCAGTCTGGAAATCGCTATCCAGTCAGAGGCTTCGCCCCCCCTCTATCCTGTCAGTGTGTGGGAGGGGATTGCCATCACCGTGGGCGCCTTACTGCTAGGGTTCGCGGGCTTTGTGGGGCTAGTGGACAAGGCGGTGCGCAACGCCACCAATCCGAAACGAGCAGAGGCGATCGCCCAGAGCTTGATGGAATACTCCATTCCAGGTGGGTCGCAGGGGGTGTTTGGCATTCACATCGGCAGCCTCAAAATGGCGGTTGTCACCAGCACAGAAACGGCCACTCCTGCCTCTACAGACTTTGCCCCCCTGCCCACAGTCGAGTTGCTGGCCGCTCGCACTCCCCCGCGGCAGAGCAACCCAGACGATGGGCAGACCTCAGCCCTGGTTGACACCTTTAATCTCGTGTCGGTGGGGAGCTTTTCGGTGGCCTATAACCTAGCGGGCAATTTTCAGATCACCTCCGTGCAACAGCCCGCTCGGTCGTTCTGTGGCACTACGGTTCCCGTCACCATTCAGCAGGGCAGTTTGATGCCGGATAACCCTGAACTTGCCCCCCTACCAGCGGTGCGTTATGAGGCTAGCACAGTTCTGAGTGGACGACAGCACCAAGTTGTTTTGACAGCTATTGGCAGTGAAGCAGCAGCAAATGCAGAGCGGGTGTTTACATCCCTGGAGTGTCGGTAGGCGCTTTTCACCCAAACTGCCTTAGGCAACGTCAGTTCTGGTTCAGGGAGCTTTGGGACACCGCGCCGGCTGCAGTGCCCCAAACCCCCTACTTTTCCAAAGTTCTCATTATACAGAATCCGTCTGCAAAGCAGCAGTTTGTCGT
>DVEB01000087.1 GCA_015295905.1 Synechococcales cyanobacterium M55_K2018_004 | reverse complement strand
GTGCGCGTCGCGCACGGAACAGCAAGGGTTTCAGCTTATCCCGAATTCACGTTAAAGTAGCTGGGTGCATCCTCGACATCGTGTAGGGGGGCTGACCTTGCCTATGGCCGAAAAAGGTTCAGTAGAATAGGAGCGATCGCCCATCAGAAATTGGCGTGTAGGGGCAGGCAACCAGCGTTGAGTCGGGCGCGCTTGCATCAGGTGCACTGGCCTGATGAGGAGTGGGTGCCGACCTGATGTCTTAACCGAGTGCTCACGCATGAATTGACACTGAACTGACCCAAGCCATCCCCTGAATCGGTCTCCACCAGAACACGATTGACATCAGGGGGCCGTCAACTGAGTTTTCCTTATCCCCAGCTTCAAAGGTTGCTATGGCATATTTCAATGGTTTTAAGGGTGTAATGGCGGTGGCGGCGGTGGCGATCGCAGTGATCAGTGGGGGGCTGCTGCAAGCTGCTGCCCAGACTCTTCCTAGTGGCAGTCCTACCGCGCAACGCAGACCGACCACCGGGAACCTAGGATTTTCGTTGCAGGGGGTGCGACCCTCGCGACAGCGCATCGGCGGGTTTGCGCGGGGAAGCTGTGTCGAGACTAACACACCCCTTGACTTAACAGCAGTGCAACCTGCTGTCAATCGGCAGGGGCAATTAGATATTGAAACAACCGTGTCTGCCCGCCCCGTTCTGTTTGTTTACATTCCCCGCACTACTGCAAAGCAGGCCAGTCTGATCTTTAGCCAGGAAGACCGGGCCAATATTGAGTCTCGCATTACGCTGCCCGGTCGTCCTGGTGTTATCGGTATTACGTTACCGGTAGAACTGCAAGTGGGTAAACCTTACCACTGGTCGCTTGCCCTAGTCTGCGATGAAGAAGGAACATCTACCGATCCTGCCTTCATTGAAGGCTGGTTGCAACGGCAGGCGCTAGACCCGGCCCTAGCGCGAACCATTGAACGAACCGCCCAGCGCGATCGCCCGGCGCTGTTTGCCCGCTCCGGTTACTGGCAAGACACCCTGACGGCGCTGGCCACCCTGCACCTTGAAAATCCTGCCGATGCTTCGCTGCGGGCAGACTGGGCCAGCTTGATGCAGTCTGTCAATCTGACGGCCCTAGCCAATGAGCCGGTCATTCAATTTGTGGAGGCGCAGGTGACTGCGTCTGACCCGCTGCCATTGCCATCTCCCCCACCCGTGCTGACGCCAGCCCCTAGCAGCGCCACCCCGCCGCCGGCGATCGCCCCTATCCTTGTGCTCCCCACGCCTGCGACTCCCCGGTAAACATGGTGATTAGCGCTGGGCAAGCCGCGCCTCCAGCGCGCTGCGGGCTTGTTCGCGGTCGTCGAAATGCACCTTTTCGGTGCCGAGGATCTGATAGTCCTCATGCCCTTTCCCGGCGATTAACACCCCATCCCCCGGCTGGGCTTGCAGGATGGCGGTACGGATGGCCTCGGCGCGATCGCTGATCACCGTCGGGTTGGCAGAGGCGGGAATGCCTGCCACAATATCCTGCAAAATGCGCTCTGGATCTTCGGTGCGGGGGTTGTCAGAGGTGACGATTGCCCAATCTGAGAGGTGAGCAGCGATCGCCCCCATTTTCGGACGCTTGGTGCGATCGCGGTCACCTCCACAGCCAAACACGCAGATCATGCGTCCCCGGATGAAGGGACGCGATGCCTTCAGTAGGTTTTCCAGACTGTCGGGCGTGTGGGCATAGTCTACGATCACGCTGATGTCCTGATCAGGTCTGACCTGCACCTGCTCGACCCGACCAGGCACTCCCGCAAACTGGGGCAAGGATTGGGCGATCGCATCCAGCGACACCCCTAGATGCAAGGCTGCCCCCACTGAGGCCAGCAAATTGGCCAGGTTGAACTGCCCCACGAGGGGCGATCGAAACGCGATTTCCCCTGCCGGTGTGTGCAGCACGCCCCGCACGCCATCTGGCTCGTAGACGAGGTCACTTGTCCACAGGTCGGCGCGGTTGTCCTGCGTGCTATACGTCCAGAGTTGGCTTGTGTCGAGGCCGTCGGCCAGTCGTCGGCCAAAAGGGTCATCGATGTTGACGATGGCTCGTCCCTGCAGGTATTGCGGCGAAAAGAGAAGGGCTTTGGCCCCAAAGTAGTCTTCCAGATCCTTGTGGAAGTCTAGGTGGTCTTGGGTGAGGTTAGTAAAGACGGCCACCTCAAAGGGACACTCCAGCACTCGTCCCTGGGCTAAGGCGTGGGAACTCACCTCCATCACTGTCACTTCGGTGCCTGCCTGCTGGGCTGCGGCCAACTGTTCCTGCAATTCCAGGGCAAACGGCGTGGTGTGTAGGGCAGTTTTTTGATAGCCAGGCCAGCGGGCATAGAGAGTCCCCAAGAGCGCGACGGGACGCTGAGCCTGTTGCAGGAAGAACTCGATCAGGTGGGTCGTAGTTGTTTTCCCGTTGGTACCCGTTACGCCCACTAGCTTCATGGTTTGCCCTGGAAAGCCATAGAAGGCCGCAGACAATCGAGCGCAGGCGATCGCCATATCGGGATAGGAGAGGACGCAGTGCTCAGCTGTGGGAGGCTTTGTCGCGATAGCCTGGGGGGAAACGATGGCAGCGATCGCCCCCGCCCCCAACGCACTGGCCCAGAACTCGCCCCCATCGACGCGAGTTCCTGGCATCCCGATGAACAAGTCCCCTGGTTGACAGGCATGGGAGTTGGTCGCTAGTCCTTTGACTTCCGCATCTAGCGCACCATGCTCAGGCCAAGAAACCGCCCCTGGCAATGTGTTCAGCAATTCTCTCAAGTTCATGTCGGCAACTCCTCGCAACTGCATGACTCCCTGGAGCGATCGCAGTCGAACCAGGATTGAAAACTGTTGCGCCTATTCTGCACTATTTTGTCCGGATTTTGTCCGGTTTGGTGTGGGCAAGCTCAAGGCATTTTGGATGTGGGACTTAAATTAACGTCAGTTCTGGTTAAGTGGGTTTTGGGTCACCGCGCCGGGCGCGGTGACCCAAAATCCTTGCTGTTCCGTGCGCGTCGCGCACGGAACAGCAAGGATTTCAGCTTATCCCGAATTCTCGTTAAATTAACGTCTATGGCGCTACGCGCTCATGATGTAAACCGCGTTCTCAATAACCGACGGAGTCGGTATGAAATCCTGAGGGTTGGATTGATTTCCTCGATTGTGCTGCAAAACGCCCTTACAGAGCGCCTTTTGCGCCGCTGATGTGTTGCCGTGGTTTAGTTCAAACCCTTGTCAAATTGGCGAGGGAGCCGTAGGGGTTGCACCTAGCTCCAGTAGTTCGGGGATGGTGACAAACCGATAGCCCTGCTGCTTCAGAGCGGTGATGATTTGGGGCAGGGCTGTGATGGTGTGGGACTGGTCGCCACCGCCATCGTGCAGAAGCACAATGCCGCCTGGTCGCACATCCCGCAATACGTTATCAAGAATGAGCGGAGCGGAAACAAAGTAGTCCTCCGAATCAACTGACCACATCAGGACTGTTTGGTTGCGTTGTTTGGCATAGTCTGCCAAGCCATTCGTCAAATTGCCTCCCGGCGGACGAAACAATTGAGGCCGAACTCCCGTTGTTTGTTCAATCACCTGAGCAGCGGTATTGACCTCTTGCGCCGCAGTTGTGGGATCTAAATGTGTCATCGGGTGGTTCCAACTATGGTTGCCGACGGCATGGCCTTCTTCCACCACCCGCCGCGCGATTTCTGGGTGTTTCTCGACCTGCATCCCCGTCATAAAGAAGGTGGCCCGGATGTTATAGCGCTTGAGAACGTCGAGCACTTGGGTCGTCGAGCCTGCCCAGGGGCCATCATCGAAGGTGAGTGCTACCACCTTCTCATGCCCAGCGGGAACCACCTCACGGACGACCTGCCCCTGATACTGTTGGGGAACGGTGTGGCCTTGATTGGGCGGCTTCACAGCTGCGGGCCGTAAAATAAGCGGTGCGATCGCCCGTCTGAGGCTTTGAACTTTGGTTTGATTAGCCTCGATGTTGGGCTGGTTCACCACGGCAGTCGTTGGCTTGGGTGCTGCTGGTGACTGCGGGATTGCCTCTGCTCCCATCACCCGCAGGTAAAATAACCAGTAGCCTAGGAAAAAGCCGCTGGTCGCCATGCTGCTGAGGAGCAGGGAGCGCATCACCTGAAAACGATAACGAGCTACTTGACGGCGCCGGGGTACTCTCGGCAGGGTGCGCAATAGACGTTCGTTAGCTGGAGTGGCGATACGAACTCCTTGCTGCCAGAGAACTTCAGAGGTGCCATTTTGCTGGGCCACGATCCACACATCGCTGATGCTGGAGGAGTTCAGCGTCCACAACCGATAGCAGATAAACCGCACTAGGCGATCGCGCAATCGATAAACGCCGTCCTTCGAACTGCGCCTAGGGAAGTGGAGTTGAATTTTCAGCCGCCCCGAACGAGTCATGCCGACTTGGGTGTGAATGCCCTGGGGGGCCAAGAGGCTGTTGAGCCAGTAGGCGATCGCCTGAAAATTACCCTCCCGCGCCAACTCTAGCAATGTGGGTTGATAGTACCGAGCATACTGATGGTTGAACGTACCCGCATACGTCATGAAATCCTCTCCTTCATGTCACTCCTCATCAACAGCAGTCACCCAAGTTAGGAAACAAGGCCCCTCTCCCTGATGGCAGGCGTGGCTTCATCGAGATCACCCCCCAGGAAGCAAGCTACACCCTTGAATCTGGCTCTCCCTCTCCCAAGTTGAGGGAAAAGAGATTGGGAAATGAGAGCAGCTCGGCACTCAGAGCGTAGCTTGAGTAGGTACAGTCATCCTTTTAGAGCAGACTCTCAAACAACCTTTGAATGCCCAAAAGTGTATCCTAAATTTAATTAAAAATGGTGATTTTTAGTCAAAATTCCTCTGAGAAATGACTGCAAAATTACCCTGCATAATCCTTTTTTAAAGCAGGGGAGTAATCCAGCCTGAAAAAGTTCTTAAAATCTAACTTGGTTCCCAGGGGATGAGGCTTCTCAAGGGCAGCCAAGCTCAATTGATGCACCCCAAGCAGGCTCTTTAAGTGGGCAGATATCCCACGTTAGCAGATATCTAAAACCAATTTTGCAAGCAGTGTAGACGCAGCCCCATCTTAGGATTTGTTTGAAAACTCAACCGCTCGCAAGACTCTTTAAACAGCCTCTTACTGACAAAAATGGGGGAGACCCCAGTTGCTCACTGTGAGACATGGACGATCGCGCTTCCTGCAATTCACGCAAGACCTGTAACAGGTGCATATTACGCTTGCCCTCACCCTCAATCCCGCTCCCAACTGGGGAGCGGGACTTTTGAGATGCTCAGCGCTCCTCCTCCTTTTTTTGGGAGAAGGGGCTGGGGGATGAGGGCGACTCGGCACATCGAGAAGTACCTGAGTCGTTACGTCAGTTCTGGTTAAGCGGGTTGCGGGGCATCGCGCTCGCCCAGTGCCCCGCAACCTTTGATGTTCCGTGCGCGACGCGCACAGAACATCAAAGATTGTAGTTTATCCGGAATTCACGTTCTTCAAATCAGAGGTACACGGAGCACGCCTCTCATTCCTCAATCCATCTTAGAATCAGGCATCTCAAACTGATCGAATGCTGCCAAAATCCAGGGTGCAGGGGTCGAACCTGCCTGAGGCGAATTATGAGTTCGCTGCCTAAACCGCTCGGCCAACCCTGGTCTAATGTAATCAACCCAACAGGTGAGTCTTGGAGTAGATGAGCATCTAGTTGATACTAAGTTTGACCCAGTCGCCCTAGTCTTGCAACCACAAAACTAGCACCTAAAGTCAAACATCTCCCCAAATTAGGCTTCTATTGTATCTTGCCTTAGAAAAGGGGTAAATCATGACTCACTCTAATCGCAGCAATTCTTTGGATAAAAACCTAGAGTAAGAGTTTCGCACCTGACGGGTGTGAACTGTCCTTGAGGTGGGACTGTTCTTGAGGTGGAACTGTGGCCTGCCACAGTTAACCTAAAATCTCTCCTAAGGCTTATAACGGGAATTGCTTCAGGGGGCAGCAACAAAGACATAAGCAACGTCAGTTCTGGTTAAGCAGGGTTTTGGGGCACCGCGCTCAGCGCAGTGCCCCAAAACCCCTGATGTTCCGTGTGCAACGCGCACGGAACATCAGGAGCTTCAGCTTATCCGGAATTCATCTTCAGCAGAATTGTTGTCAGGAATTTGCACCTAAGCAATCTACCCGTCGTAGGATGGATAGGCGGTAGCCGTAACGCACCACGGCTACCAGAATGCACGATGAGAATTTTAGTTTCACACGAGTCCCTAACATCACCAACACTGAGACGATGCCTAAAAAGTAATGGCCTGTAATATGCGGCACTCAGAGATTCCCCCTGAGCTTTCCTTCAAAAGACGGAAAACAGGTTGAAAAATCCCTGTTTCTAAGGGAGATGCAGGGGGATCGTAGCCGTTGATACTCATAGTCAGACCTTTAAAGCGCCCTCTGGGGCATACCCGTTTGCAGAAACTCAGTCTACAATCGGCACATAACATCTCTTCTATATCCTCTTTGCTATTCAGTCCTTGAGCCTGTGAACCCCACTGTCATTCTTACCTTACTGCTGCTAACCCTGATGATGGGTGCTGGTTTCGTCAGTGCCTCCCTCGGCTATGCCCTGGGTCGTGAAGCCCTCAAAGGCATTACTCAACCAGACTTGCGCCCTACAGCAGTGGGGGAAGCCAACAAGAAAAAGGCTGCTCACCAGGCCATGATGATAGTGCCCGAAGAAAAGATTTTGGCAGACGTACAAGCTCGTATCTCTGGTAAACCTGCTTCGCCCGCCGCTGTTGCCCCCGTTGCTCCCAGCCCCACGCCTCAAGTCACGCCACCCTCCAACGGCAACTTTCCTATTAGCAGCGAAGTTCAAGGGGTCACCCTACAGGTACTCAACGCCCAAAAGCAGGGCGATGTTTTGTTACTTAACGTCAGTTTGCAAAACAGCAGCAATACCCCTGTCAAGTTTCTCTATAGTTCCCTCAGCTTGACCGACAACCAGGGGAAGATGTTTAACGCCAATACCGAAGGGTTGCCGGGAGAACTTCCCCCCGGCGGAGAAGTGTTTGCTGGTACTATCAGTATTCCTCTGGCGTTGCTCGCGGGTTCTGAAACTCTGTCTTTAACATTGATGGACTATCCTGACCAGCAACTGAAGTTTGAACTCTCTGGTATTCCTGTCGTGCGGTAAGCCTCGCGAACAACCCTTGAACAACCATCCTCAAGAAAGATTGCTGCTGTTGTTCTGTCTTCATTGCCAAGGATGATCCCGCTTGCCCAGGCACCTCCTGCCGACCTTCCCCTCCGATTGACAGGTGCAGATATTGCCCTGAGATTGTTCTCTGTGCTGCTGTTGATTGCGATTAATGCCTTCTTCGTCACTGCGGAATTTTCCATTGTTTCGGTTCGCCAGTCGCGGATCAATCAACTTGCTTCTGCTGGAGATGTGCAGGCTAGGACGGTGCAGGACTTACAACGTGGCATTGAGCGCCTGCTTTCCACTGCACAACTGGGCATTACCCTCTCTAGTCTGGCGCTTGGCTGGATTGGCGAAAGCACGATGGCAGTGCTCTTGCGTTACTGGACAGAGCAACTCCCCCTCCCCCCAACCCTGCAACAATTTATTGTTCACTCCATTGCAGTCCCCGCAGCATTCCTGTTAATTGCCTACCTGCAAATTGTGCTGGGCGAGCTTTGTCCTAAGTCAGTTGCATTGCTCTATCCAGAACAGCTTGCTCGGCTTTTGGGGCCACCTAGTCTGGCGATCGCCCGCTTCTTCAACCCGTTTATCTGGATCCTCAACCAGTCTACCCGCTGGCTACTTAAGCTAGTTGGCATTCAGTACAGTGGCCAGGGTTGGTACAATCGGGTCACACCGGAAGAACTGCAACTGATCATTCAAACCAGTGCTGAGTCACCGGGGCTAGAGGCCGAGGAGCGCGAACTGCTGAGCAATGTGTTGGAGTTCGCCGATGTTTCGGTACGAGAAGTGATGGTGCCCCGCATTGACATTGTGGCAGTTCCCGAAGATGCGACGTTTCAGATGCTGCTGCATCTTGTAGCAGAGTCCCGCCACTCCCGCTATCCTGTTATGGGAGAATCTCTGGACGACATTAAGGGGATTGTCTACTTCAAAGAGCTAGCGGCTCCGCTCTCCCAAGGGCTACTGACTCTGGAAAGCCCAATTAAACCATGGATCCGTCCGGCCAAGTTTGTCCCCGAGCATATTCCCCTGAGCGAGTTGCTGCAACTGATGCAACGCTCTCGGCAGGCCTTGGTGATGGTGGTGGATGAGTTTGGTGGCACTGCTGGCCTAGTTACCTTAAAGGATTTGGCCTCTGAGATCATCGGCTACCCCGAAGAACCCGAAGAACCAGGCGCGGAGTCTGACATTCAGTTCCTTGACGATCACACTGTGTTAGTGCAAGCCCAGCTTGACCTCGATGAAGTGAACGACCAACTGAACCTGGATCTTCCGGTTGAAGAGTCCTACCAAACTCTAGGGGGCTTTCTGATCCATCAAATGCAGAAAATCCCGGCCCAGGGCGAACGTCTGCGGTTCAGAAATTTAGAATTTACGGTTGCTTCCGTTCAGGGACCACGACTCAACCAAATCCGCATTGAGCAGTTAGCTCCTGCGGAGGAATCCGATCACCACGACTCTGCCAATTCGTTTTCTCCACCGGCTCCGTTCATCAATCCCCGCACCAATCGTTAGGCTCAATCGGTTGAAAGTGGGATACTTTAGTGGGCACAGCCTACTCAAACGGGCATTTCGGACAAGCTGAAACCCTTGATGTGCCGAGCGCGACGCACACACGGAAATCCGCACACACGGAAATCGAGAACTTAGGGCACCGCGCCCGGCGCGGTGTCCCTAAATCCGCTTCACTAGAACTGCTGTTACCTAACGTGATTCGGCATAGGCTGAAACCCGCTTCACTAGAACTGACCTTCGGTATCCCTGTGGTTGCTATAGTCTACAATTGTCTCTGACTTGAAGGGGGCGATCGCCTCTCTTCTGAAGCATTCACACCCATTCCTCTGCCTCGCGTCTATGGCCTACTGGTTGATGAAGTCTGAACCTGATGTTTACAGCATCACTGACCTGCAACGTGATACTGAAACGGTTTGGGATGGGGTGCGAAACTATCAAGCCCGCAACTTCCTGCGTTCGATGCAAGCCGGTGACTTGGCTTTTTTTTATCACTCCAACACCACGCCGCCGGGGATCGTTGGCCTGATGACGGTGTCTAAACCCGACATTGTGGATCCTAGCCAGTTTGATCCCAAAAGCAAATACTTTGATGCTAAGTCTTCCCCGGACAATCCCCGCTGGCGCACGGTGGTGGTGGAGTTTGTTGAGCAGTTTCCCACCATGGTGACGCTGGAAATGTTGCGTCAGACGTTTTCACCCGATGAACTCTGGGTTGTGCGGCAGGGCAACCGTCTATCGGTGATGCCTGTTGATGAGGCGATCGCCCAGAAGATTCTTGCAATGGCTCGCTGAGCTATTGCAGCGGTGCGATCGCTTCTCCAGTCTGGTCATCAAACAGGTGCAGTTTGTCAGGAGCTAGTGACAGCCAGAGTTCCTCACCCAGGGAGATGGGGCGATCGGGTTCCACCCGCACCTGCAAGAGGTTGGCTGTGTGGAAGGATGCCCCCTTAGGGGTCACAGTCAGGTAAGTGTCAGATCCCAGTGCTTCCAATCGTTCCACCGTTACGGGTAAGTTTTTGGGAGCGGGGACTGCGATTGTGAAGTGTTCGGGGCGGATGCCTAGCGAAACTGTTTTGCCTTGGTAATCGCGCAGAGCGGCTTCCCAGTTGCCGGGGAGGGTCATGCGGAACTGGGGATGGCTGATCACCAGCGCACCCTTCACCTGCACTGGTAGGAAGTTCATGGGCGGCGAGCCGATGAACTCTGCTACAAAGCGATTGGCAGGCCGGTTGTAAAGTTGCAGGGGCGTGGCAATCTGCTGGATCTGGCCGCCATTCAACACAGCAATGCGATCGCCCATTGTCATCGCTTCCGTCTGGTCGTGTGTGACGTAGATTGTGGTGGTGCCCAGTTGGCGTTGCAGCGCCACGATCTGCGATCGCGTCTCTGTCCGGAGTTTGGCATCCAGGTTACTCAGCGGTTCATCCATCAAAAACACCTGGGGATTCCGCGCCATTGCCCGTCCCAATGCCACCCGTTGCTTCTGCCCACCTGACAGTTGTTTGGGAAAACGGTCTAACAGTGGTTCAATCTGCAGCATTTGAGCGACAGTCTGCACTCGCTGGGCGATCGCCCTTTCCCGGTCGGTCATGTAGCGCAACCCCTTCGGTAAGGAGCGGGTGGCGCTGACGAGCAGATCTTGAGTCCAGATGGGTAGGGTTCTGGCGGTGGTGGACGCCGTAGACTGGGAGTCTGCCTCAAGACGAGGGGGAGTTGCCTGGGCAGTGCGCCGCAGACCAAAAGCCAGGTTT
The DNA here is from genome assembly GCA_015295905.1 of Synechococcales cyanobacterium M55_K2018_004. GTDB lineage: Bacteria > Cyanobacteriota > Cyanobacteriia > Elainellales > Elainellaceae > DVEB01. The sequence continues at coordinate 37,992 of DVEB01000087.1, read as the reverse complement.
TCGTAGACCGTCATGTGGGGGTAAAGGGCGTAGCTTTGGAACACCATCGCAATGTCCCGCTGCTTGGGCGGAAGGTCGTTAACGAGGCGATCGCCCACCCAAATATTGCCTCCGGTAGCCCGCTCCAGACCTGCAATCAGCCGCAGCAGCGTACTTTTGCCACAACCACTCGGCCCTACTAACACCATAAACTCACCATCGCGCACCGCTAAGTTGATGCGTCGCAAAACGCTGACAGCATCGGCTTCACCCGGTGCGGACTGTGACCGACGGGGAAAACTTTTGTAGATGTTCTCTAGGACAACCTGCGCCACGGTGAACGATAGGGATGGATGGAATCTCTGCTTATTTTCGCGTATGGAGGCACAATTCTTGACAGGGTGTTGGGGGTTTAAACCGGGGGGATGCCATTCCCTAGACCCCCAGCCGGGGGGCAACGCTGCCCCCCCTGCAAGGGATCGCTTGTGGGTGCGCTTGTGGGTGATTAACTTTGCCCTTCGGGACTCCTGAGTCAATCGAACGTCCTGCTCGCTTGCGCTAAATTATGGGGGACTAAATTTGCGCCAGATCAAAGACGCTGCACCAATTTCTCAACAAGACACTACTCGGGTTCGGCGATCGCGGCTGCCTCGTCCTCCTCTTCCGCTGGCAGCGCGGGGGGAATTAGCGCGGTAATGCGTTCTCCCCTGTTCAGCTTAACCAGTCGCTCACCGGAGTGATCCTTCCCTGCCAAGGGCACTGCTGCCATGGGAATTCTGGCCATCCGGTCCTCGCTGGTCAGTAAGGTCACGTTCGTCCCTGGTAACACCAGAACCAAGCCAATCAATTGGTCAGTTTTGCTAGCAAACTGCATAACCTGTAGGCCCAGATCGCCCCGGTTTGCCATCCGCAGACTGCTAACCGCTACTCGTTTGCCATACCCCTGGGTAGTGGCCAGCAGTACTTCATCCTCTGGGGTCAGGGCAACACATCCCACCAAGCGTTCCTGCTTGCCCAACCGCACGGCCTGCAAGCCCTGGGCTGCACGACCCATGACTGGCAACTGATCGTCATTTACCTCAAAGCGGAGGACTCGACCACCGCTGGTTCCCATCACCAAATGGTCGCCGGTCTGTGCCAGGAAGACGTGTTGGAGTACGTCGTCCTCCTTCAGTTTGAGGGCGGTCAGTCCTCGTCCGGTGATGCTGGTAAACTCCGACAGTGGCAGCCGTTTGATCCGTCCCTGCGCTGTCACCATGACTAGGTCCCACTCTTCCAGGTCTTCCCGCAGCACAAATTGTGCAACTAGGGCGTCGCGATCGCCATCCTGGACCGCTTGGGGCAACAGGGTGATCAGCGGAGTCCCCTTCGACTGGCGGCTGGTGGGAGCGATCTCACCCACCTTTACCGTGTAGGCTTTACCGCTGCGGGTCAGCAACAGCAAATCCTGATCTGTCCTGGCTTCCTCAATCTGGAAGGTAAGGTCTTCGCTTGCCACCAATGTGTGGGTGGGCTGCTCGATTTGTTTGGCAAGCTGTCGCTCAAAGGCTTTAGGGGTGGAGCGCCGCACATACCCCCGCTGGGTAAACTCCAAAACCACCTCTTCTACCTCGTGAGACTCTTGGGTTGCTGCTGCTAGGGCTGCCGCTTCCTCGGTTCTCTCGGCTGTAGACTGGATGCGCGTACGACGCGGATCGGCAAATTTCTTCTTGAGGCCACGCAGGTCTTTCTTGAGAGACTTCAACAGTTCCTTACGATTGTTTAGTAGCGTCCGCAGTTCTTGCATACGGGCTGCTAGTTCGTCATACTCGGTCTGGAGTTTCTGGCGCTCCATGCCCGTCAGCCGCCGCAAGGGCATCGCGAGGATGGCATCAGACTGGCGATCGCTCAACTCAAATTCTTCCTGAAATTGAACCTTTGCCGTCGAGCCGTCGGGGGCATGCCGCAGGATGTCGATAATGGCGTCCAAGTTTTCCAGCGCCCGCAACATCCCTTCTGTCAAGTGCAACCGGTTTTCGGCCTGCTCCAGTTCGTTGCTGTATTGGCGCGTCAGCGTTTGCTCGCGGTAGGTGAGGAAGTGCTGGAGCATCTCCCGCAGGGACATCTGGCGCGGCTGACCATCGGCTAGGGCCAGGAAAATGGCCCCAAAGTTGATCTGTAGCGGCGTGAGCTTATACAACTGGTTGAGCACGCGCTGACCGTTGGTTTCTCGCTTGAGTTCAATCACCACGCGCATCCCGTCCCGATCGCTCTCATCCCGGATATCCTGGATCCCCTCGATCCGCCCCTGGTTGACGAGCTCCGCAACTTTTTCGATCCAGCCGGCTTTGTTCACCTGAAACGGCAACTCCGTCACAATGATGGCAGGCCGACGATGGCGGCCTCGTCCTGGCTGAATTTCCTCGAACTGAGCAATCCCTCGAATCGGAATACTGCCGCGCCCTGTCCGATAAGCATCGAGAATGCCATCAGTGCCGACAATTTCGCCGCCAGTTGGGAAGTCGGGGCCAGGGATGAGAGCAAACAGTTCCTCGTCTGGCAAATTTGGATTATCGATCAGAGCGATCGCGCCATCCACCAGTTCCGCAAGGTTGTGGGGGGGAATGTTGGTCGCCATGCCTACCGCAATGCCCGACGAACCATTCAGCAACAGGAAGGGCAACTGAGCCGGTAGAACGACAGGCTCCTGCTGTGAATTATCGAAGTTGGGGATGAAATCGACCGTTGCCTCGCTGATTTCCGACAGCAGCGCTTCATGGCTGACGGGAGCGAGGCGTGTTTCGGTGTAGCGCATTGCTGCCGGGGGGTCATCATCCACCGAGCCAAAGTTGCCATGCCCTGCCAGCAGAGGATAACGGCTAGAGAAGTCCTGCACCATCCGCACCAGGGCATCGTATACAGCTTGGTCACCGTGGGGGTGGTATTTCCCCAACACATCCCCCACCACACGGGCACATTTGCGGAAGGGGCGATCGGGCGTTAACCCCAACTCGTGCATGGCGTAGAGGATGCGACGATGCACTGGCTTGAGGCCATCGCGCACATCCGGTAGGGCACGCCCCACAATCACGCTCATGGCGTATTCCAGGTACGACTGCTGCACTTCAGTGTGAAGTGCAGTCGAGACCACTTGTCCTGAGGTGAGATTCAACTGTCTAGCCATTCGCGTTCTTTTTGGGGGAATTGAAACAATAAATGCGGGGCCGGGGGCCAAGGATGAACAGGTGGAGTGTTCTATTCTCCTTGTATCACGCTCACTGTCATTGTTAACTTACCCGGTTAGTTAATAGAACTAGTGAACAGAGCGAGTGATAAGTGAATGAGGATGCCATCACTGCTGCTGCAGAAGTGTGGCACAAAGTGGGCACGCTTGTAGCAGCAGTTCTGCCGTGGCGAGGGGTAGAACCCCTACTCCCTAAGACTTGTGTTGTTGCTAGGACGAATGAGAAGAATTGGTAAATTCATGGTTCTGTGTAAATGAATGCCACCTCCAGGGAAATCTTGGTTTTGTAAGATGGGAGAACAATGTGAATGTTTCTTATCACATCCCTGATCAGACCAAACTTGGCTTGTAAGTTAATTTTTTAGGACGTAATAATCGGGGAAACCTATGAAAACGGTGCTGATTGTGGAGGATGACCTGACCAACGCGCGGGTCTTTTCCAAGATCCTGAGCAAGCGTGGAGGGTTGGATGTCAAGCACACAGAAAATGTCGATGAAGTCATGCAGATTGCCCAGGAGCATCAGGCGGACATTATTTTGATGGATGTTTCGCTATCCCACAGTGTCTACCAGGGCAAGGCAGTGGATGGCATTAAGATTACCCAAATGCTCAAGGCCGATCCACAAACGGCGCACCTCCCCATCATCCTGGTGACTGCCCATGCGATGGAGGGCGATCGCGAAAACTTTTTGCAACAGAGCGGCGCGGATGACTACATCTCAAAGCCCGTGGTTGACCATCAGCAATTTGTCGATCAGGTCATGGCACTCCTCCCCAAAGAATAGTACATCAGTCCTATTCTGACAGATTTTGGGGATGAAGCGCTGCCAAAAATCAGCAACTCATGCTGCTGGTTTGCGTCAGGTCTGACAAGGTATGTTTACGGTGCTGAAAGCTGCAAACCTACGTAGCTTGTGGGGGAATTGCGTGTCGTGCTCGGTTGTTGTGCTGACTTCAGTCTGCCCCCTCAAGCGGTCACCACAATCTGAAGGATGCTGGGCTGATGCAGTCTATCTCCTGCTCAAACTAAGGATGCACCGTGAACGTTGCTGCTACAGCGCTACGCGCATCGGTTAGGACAACGCGTCTTGTGGGAAACCCCACGCAGCAGGGTTTCCCACAAAACGCGTTTGACAGCATGAGCGTGTAGCACCGTAAATACAAACCTTCTACTCGCAAATGTTGTGAACCCTAAACGCCTGCAAAGCATTTGTAAATCACCCAGACGATGTCTCTCCATGCTGCTGGGCCTTTTTCTGGGAGTGGCGATCGCCTTGTCCCTCCGCTCTCCCTTGCTTGCCACCGCTCAGACCTCATCTCCCGAACTCCGGGGAGTTTGGCTGACCAACATCGACAGCGATGTTCTATTCTCCCGTCGCCACCTCGATCGCGCCCTGCACCGCCTAGCCCGACTGAACTTCAACACCGTCTATCCTACGGTTTGGAACTGGGGCTATACGCTCTACCCCAGCAACATTGCTGCCGAGGTCACTGGGTATCCCGTCGATCCACACCCTGGCTTTCAGCAGCGAGATATGTTGCAAGAAGTGGTGCAACTGGGGCACCAGCGGGGATTAGCGGTCGTGCCTTGGTTTGAGTTTGGCCTGATGGCCCCGGTAGACTCAGAGTTGGCGCTGCGTCACCCAGACTGGCTCAGTCGCCGTCAGGATGGCACCACCGTATGGATGCAGGGCAAATATCCCCGCGTCTGGCTCAACCCCTTCCACCCGCAGGTGCAGCAGCTCATCGTTGGGTTGATCGGGGAAATTGTGAGTGAGTACGAGATTGATGGCATCCAACTCGATGACCACTTTGGCTTGCCGATTGAGATGGGCTACGACCCGCTGACTGTGCAACTTTATCGCAGATCCCACAACGGCAGCTCACCCCCACGCAATCCCAAAGACCCGGAGTGGATGCGCTGGCGGGCCGACCAGATGACTCGAATGATGGCCCAAGTGTTTGAGACAGTTAAAGCCAGGAAAAGTGACTGCATTATTGCTCTCTCCCCCAACAGCCGCGAGTTTGCCTATCAAAACTTTTTGCAGGACTGGGGCAATTGGGAACGCCGGGGCTATGTGGAAGAACTGATCCTGCAGGTCTATCGTCGCCATCTCGATGCGTTCACTCAGGAACTCGATCGCCCAGAGGTGCAACAGGCCCGCACTCACATTCCTGTCGGAGTTGGTATTCTGACTGGACTGATTGAGGAACCTCCGATCGATACCCGCTTGATTGCCGCAAAACTAAACGCGGTGCGCGATCGCCGGTTTGCTGGGGTGTCTTTCTTCTTTTACGAAACTCTGAATGGACGAGATGCCGCCCTCCACGCCATGTTTCCTCACCCTGCCCAACGCCCCACAGTTACCCATAACGTCAGTTCGGGCTAAGCGAATTTTGGGCACCGCGCGGTGGGCAGCGCCCCAAACCCTTTGATTTTCTGGGTGCGTCGCACCGAGAAAATCAAGGCCTTCAGCTTACTTAATGCTCAGACAAGACCGATCGCGGTTGGCCTCATCGTTGGGGTGCACCCACTTGGTTCTGCCCAATTCTTGCCAGAACCTCCCGGATCTTCGGTAATTGCAAAAACGTCCGCGCTTCAGCAAGGAGGCGATCGCCCCACAAATTTTCCTTCAAAAACTCTGGGTCGGCGTAGCGGTCATCCAGCCGCAGAGCAGCTTCCCCGAGGCGCAGGGCCTCCTCCTGCTGTCCACGGGTATAGAGGGCAACGGCGATCGCCAGTTGCGGTTCGGCCTGCTGCGCGTCGATCTGGGCAGCGGTTCGCCAGCGCTCTAGAGCACCATCCACATTGCCCTGCTCGTACAGCACCAGGCCAATATTGTTCACTGCGGGCCAGAACTTAGCATCCAGACGCACTGCTCGCTCATAGCTACGAATTGCTTCTTCGTAGCGCTTCAGCATGTAGTAAGCGTTGCCCAGATCAAAAAAGGCACCAGGTTCATCACTTTTCAGACGAATGCCCTGCTGAAGGTAGGAGATGGCTTGGTTATAGTCCTCTAACCGAAAGTAAGCCGTCCCCAACGCAAACAGGAGAGCGGGATTGTTGCGATCGAGCGATCGCGCTTGCTGCAATGCATTGACCCCCTGACGATACTGATCAACTTGCAAATATAAGCTCCCTAACAATGCCCAGATCTGAGGGTTGCGGGGAATCAGTTGCGACGCCAATTGCGCCCGTGCCAGTGCCATCTCGTACTGCTGAAACTGGGCCAATTGAGCTGCTTCCTGGGCCAGAGTCAAGCCTTCTTGCTCTAACCGTCTTGGGTCCAGTTGCAAAACTGGAGGGATAACCGCCTGGGCGACTACCGGTCGGGCAATTCCCCAAACACCAACCAGGAGCGGTAGAACAATGAGAGGAAAGCGCTTTAGCACAGTTACGAATCTCAGGGGTTGTAAACGTTTCTCTGATAGCTTAGACGATAGGGCGACGGATCGGCAAAAATGCTCGATTGCATTCATGGTTACCTGGCGGCAGAGTTTTCCACATCCAAACTCCAAACCCTACCAGAGTGCATCGCTAAAACAAGTCTCAGGATGAAAATGATGAAGTGAGATATTTGCACTCACGTGGTGCGAATATCCCACTTATAGTGTGGTTTTTATAGTGTGGTTTTAGCCCGCCACAGATGGGCTAAAACCACACTAGAGGCCCAAGCGGTCCAAAATCAGAATGGCTGACTGGGTTTTTCCCAAACGGCGAGGAGAACCAAGATCCGTTAGGCTAAGAAGTGGACTTTTTGGGTAATTTCCCGTCCTGACTGAGCCAACCTGATGGAGCAAAACCCCTATGCCTCATACGATTGTGACCAATACCTGCGAGGGCATTGCCGACTGCGTTGATGCCTGCCCCGTCGCCTGTATTCATCCTGGCCCTGGCAAAAATACCAAAGGAACCGACTGGTATTGGATTGACTTTGCCACCTGCATCGATTGTGGAATTTGCATTTCGGTCTGTCCGGTTGAGGGGGCGATCGTTCCAGAAGAGCGACCTGAGTTACAGCAAACGCCGCAGTAGAGATGGCTGAGGGGGTTCTGGTTTTGTGGTGTTTTGTGGCGATCGCTGTCCAATTTCGACCACTGGAACTCTTATACGCATTGGTTGCGTCTAATGAGGTTGTTTGAAAAGTTGATTTCTCTGCATCAGACGCGCGCGATACCATCCCTTCACCAGGCGTTTCAACTCACGTCTGAGGAGAAGAGGTTTCGTTCTTGATGTCGGCCAAGATTTCAGATCAGCGTATTGATAGCGTTCAACACAGCGACAGGAGTTCAAAACAATGCAATGGGGTCAGATGGTTGGTCAACGTCGCATCAAGTGGGTATGGCTCACTGCACTGGTTTCCAGTCTAGTGTTGCTGCTCAATGGCTGGAGTCCAATGCCAGCGCAGGCGGCAGTTGCCCGTCATTACGACCAACTCACCTTTCCACCCCTGCCAGAGATCAAGCTGCCAGACTACACTCGCTTTAAACTCTCCAACGGTCTAGTGGTCTACCTCGTCGAAGACCACGAACTGCCGCTAGTCAGTGGTTCCGCGATGATTCGCACGGGTGTTCGCCTGGAACCTGCAGAAAAGACTGGACTGGCAACAATTACTGGAGTCGTGATGCGGAGTGGTGGCAGTCAGCAGCACCCCGGCGAGGAGCTCAATCGTCTGCTGGAACAGCGGGCTGCATCGGTTGAAACCGGTATCGACACGGCGGTTGGCAGCGCTGGCTTCAGTGGTCTCAGCGAGGATTTAGACGAAATTTTTGGCCTATTTGCCGAAGTCATTCGCCAACCAGCCTTCCCCCAGGACAAAATTGACCTGGTGAAGACCCAACTGCGGGGAGGGATCGCCCGTCGCAACGACAGCCCCGACGATATTTCGGGGCGCGAGTTTCAAAAACTGATCTACGGTGCGGATAGTCCCTATGCCCGCACGGTGGAATACACCACCCTTGATCGCATCTCTCGCAGCGATTTGGTCAATTTCCATCAAAAATACTTCCAACCTAACAACATGCTGTTGGGAATTGTGGGCGACTTTGACAGTGCTCAGATGCGTCAACTGATAGAACGGAAATTGGGCGACTGGCAGGCCGATCCCAATGTTGAAAAACCTGGATTTGCTGCTCTTCCTGAAGTTCGTCAGGCCAAAACGAGTGGTGTCTTTCTCGTTGACCAACCCCAACTGACGCAGAGTTACATCCAAATCGGCCATCTGGGTGGCAAACTGAAGGACGAGGACTACACTCCCCTTGCGGTCATGAATGAAGTTCTCAATGGCTTTGGCGGCAGGTTGGTAAATGAGGTGCGATCGCGCCAAGGGCTTGCCTACGTCGTCTATGCCTACTGGAGTCCTCGCTTTGACTATCCTGGAGTTTTTGTCAGTGGTGGGCAGACCCGCTCTGAAGCCACTGTCCCCTTTATTCAATCTGTCCTGGCAGAGATCCAGAAAGTCCGCACTACTCCGATTACCGACGAGGAGCTTCAGCAGGCTAAGGAAGCCGTTCTCAACCAATTTGTCTTCAATTTCCAGACCCCCGGACAAACGCTGTCTCGCATGATGCGCTACGAATACTACGACTACCCACGCGATTTCATCTTTCGCTATCGGCGTGAAGTCGAAGCCACCACACCCGCCGATATTCAGCGGGCTGCCCAGCGCCATCTCAAGCCCGAACATCTGGTGACCTTGGTTGTTGGCAATAATGCTGCAATTACTCCCAGTTTAAGTACGCTGAAGCCCGGCCAACCCGTTATTCCCATCGACATCACCATCCCACCTGATCCTAAAAACACTTAGGACTAGAGCGTTCAGTTCGTTCAAGGAACGTCAGTTCGGGTGAAACGGGGTTTGGAGCGCCGCGCACGGAAGATCAAGGGTTTCAGCTTATCCTGAATTCAGGTTAAAGTACCCAATAGTGAAGGACTCAATTTTTTTTCAGCGTCTTTGATTTTGCAGCGTCTTTGACCTTGCAAATCCTCTTCCAAAAAGCCTTCGGCAGAATCCTACTACGTTGTTCATGCCTCCTATGTCCCTCACCTGCGCGCAACTCCTGCAAAAATACCCCCAGCTTTGGCAAGAGGCCACTGTCCATCCCTTCTTGCAACAGTGCAAGACCGGGGAAATCAGGCCCTCCCAGTTCAACACCTGGCTAGTGCAGGATTACCTGTTTGTAGTGGATTTCACCCGTCTGGCCGCTCGTCTGCTGGCAGCGTCGCCCGTCGAGCACTTTGACACGCTACTGGCAGGGCTAGGGGCCATAAAAGCAGAACTAAACTGGTTCCGCGAAAAAGCTGAGGAGCGATCGCTCACTCTCAATACGGCCAAACAACCTACCTGTGAGACCTACTGTCAGTTTATGGCAGAGCTGGCGGAACAACCCTACGCCGTGCAGGCCACTGCTTTCTGGGCGATCGAGTATGCCTACAACCAAGGCTGGCAACTCCCTGGTGCTATGACTCCTCCCTACGACGAGTTTGCCGACCGTTGGGGCAATCCAGGCTTTACAGTCTATGTTCAGCTATTGGCGCAGCAAGCAGACGATGCGTTGCAAGTGGCGCCTGAAGCAGTGCAACAGCAGGCAGAACAAGCCTTTCAGACGGTGGCTCAGTTGGAAAAGGAATTCTGGCAAATGGCGTTTAACGCTGAAGGACCATGACCACGTCCCAGAGACTCTACCAACGTCTGCTCCAGTTGGATGGACTTAGCTACAAAGCCTATAAAGATATCCAGGGTGGCTATCAGTTTCCCGACTTTACTCTGATTATTGATCATGTCCAGGGCGATCCGTTTGCAGCCCCTAGCCGGCTACGGGTGAAGGTACCGCAATCAAAGGCCGGATTTCCACTGGGACTCTACCACTCCCGTAGCCGCGCCATTGCTCTGCGGGACTACCTGAACCGCCAGTTTGAACAAGTCGCCAGCAGGCTGTCCGAAAAACGGGGCAGTGGGAAGAGCGGCCTGATTGCGATCGCCCACCCCGGTCAACAAGTGCTGGAACGCAGTGCCATCTGGGTCAACGACCAGGAAGTTGAAGCCCGCTTCACTGTTGGCCTACCGGCACGCGGACGCACTATCCTGGGACGACAGGCCGCTGAACTGCTCTGTCAGGACTTGCCCGATATCGTGGACGCCGCCCTGAAGTACGCCAGCCTCAACGCCAAGGCCATCCAACACCATGTTGAGGTGGTGGAAGATGCTGATTGGTTGCGATCGCAATTGCCCACGCACAACTTGGTCAGCTTCATCCCCAATGGAGCCATCCTGCCTCGCCAGAGTGGAGTCGATGATGCCCCCCTCAAGCAAGGAGCGTTCCCCTTCCACTCTCCCCCCTCCCTCCAGGTCGAGTTTGATCGTCCCAACCAAGGCAAGATTGCTGGCATGGGCATTCCCACTGGCGTCACGCTGATCGTTGGCGGGGGCTACCACGGCAAATCAACCTTGCTAGAGGCGATCGCCCTCGGTATCTATAACCACATCCCCGGCGACGGACGCGAACAGCTTGTGACTGACCCCGGAGCCGTCAAAATTCGTGCCGAAGACGGGCGCAGCATCGCTGGGGTCGATATTTCTCCTTTCATCAATCACTTGCCGCAAGGGCGCTCCACCACCTACTTTTGCACCGAAAATGCCAGTGGCAGCACCTCCCAGGCTGCCAGCATCATCGAAGCGCTGGAAGCCGACGCAACAGTGCTGCTGGTGGATGAGGACACGTCTGCCACTAACTTTATGATCCGCGATCGCCGCATGCAGGCCCTCATTGCCAAAGACAAGGAACCCATCACCCCCTTCATCGACAAAATTCGCCTGCTCTACCGCGACTACTCCGTTTCCACGGTGTTGGTTATGGGCGGTAGTGGCGATTATTTCGATGTGGCAGATATAGTGATCGCCATGACCGACTACGAACCCTCGGACGTGACGGCGCAGGCTAGGGCGATCGCCACACAGTACAGCACTGACCGCGTCCCTGAAGGGGGAGATGATTTTGGCGACATCACCGACCGCATTCCCCTGCCCAAACGACTGGACTCTCCTCCGGAAGGGCGGCAGCGCTGGGGCCGCGATCGTGCCCCTAGAGGGCACTGGCCGCAAGACTGCCGTTCCCATCCCTACCCTCGCACAGGCCGTTCTGATGGTGGCGATCGCTGGCAGGAGGAAGATACTTCCAGCAACGCTGAAGACATTGCCAGCTACCGCCCTGCCGATCGCGGCCCCAAACTGAAAGTCCGCAATGTGAATGAACTGGTGTTTGGGACTGAAGTGATTGACCTTGCAGCCGTAGAACAACTGGTCGAAGTAGGACAACTGCAGGCCATTGGAGCAGCGATCGCCCACCTGCAACACCACTATCTGGATGGTCGCCGCTCCTTGAGCGAAATTCTGGATGCCGTCATTGCCGATCTCGAAGAGCAGGGATTCGATGGTCTCACCCCCTTTCCCCAGGGAGATCTCAGTTGCTTCCGCTCACTAGAATTAGCCGCTGCGCTGAACCGATTACGCTCGTTTGCAGTTCATCAGTTCGTCTGAGGGGTGAGAAAGACGTTAAACTAGTCCGACTCTCATCGCTTCCCCTCTTCGCCAAGCAGCCCCCCGGCCTCAGTAATTTTCTCCTTCTAAAGATAGATTTTCTTCACATTTTGGGAATACTACCCATAATTAAACGTGCATCGAACGCTTCCTGAAGTATTGAGATCAAAACCAAAAGGCCTTTCAGCCCAGCCTTTTGTATCGAAGCGGTTTATTACGCTATCCCATCTGGACTGAGTCAAGGTTAGCGATAGATGGCAAATCCGGATCATGTGGCTCTACTCAAGCAAGGCCCATCAGCTTGGAACCAGTGGCGGCAAGTCCACACTGAAACCAATCCTGAGCTATGGCGAGCACCCCTCGATGGAGCCAACCTGCGAGAAGTGACCTTACAACAGGCAGATTTGCGGGAAGGTCTGCTCGACCAAGCGGACTTTTGCATGGCCAACCTGCGCCGCGCCGATCTGCGCCGTGCCAACCTTAAGGAGGCCATTCTCTACACAGCAGACCTGCGCGAGGCAAACCTGAGTGAAGCAAATCTTCTCGGCAGCGACCTGCGCGAGGCTGATTTGGGCGGCGCCGACCTGCGCCTGACCACTCTCAGAACAGCAACTCTCTGTATGGCCGACTTGCGGGAAGCACAGTTGCGGGAGGCCACCTTAGAAGGCTCTAATCTTAGCCATGCCACTCTGACTCACGCAGATTGTTGCATGGCCAACTTAAAAGAGGTCGATCTGAGTCGGGCAGATTTAAGAGCCGCCCGGCTCTATACAGCAGACCTTTCCCATGCAACGTTGTACGGCGCAAATTTAACACAGGCAGATTTAAGAGAGGCAACCCTCAGTCAAGCAAATTTACGAGAAGCCGACTTGCGACAGGCAGATCTCAGCATGGCAGTCCTATGCGTTGCGAACTTGATCGGCGCGACCCTCTTTCGAGCTAACCTGAGTCGAGCCAATTTGAGTATGGCGAATCTGTGTATGGGAAATTTAAGCCATGCCAATCTCCGTGGCACGATTCTGATTGGTACAAACCTGATTGGTGCAAATTTTTATAAAGCAACCCTATGTGATGCCACCCTCAACGAAGCCGATTTGAGGGAAGCCTCACTCCATGAAGCGGATCTTCAAAGAGCCAGTCTGCGAAGAGCCAACCTGAGTATGGCAAATCTGAGCGGCACTAACCTGAAAGGTGCAGACCTGAGCCATGCAAACCTACGACAGGCCAATTTATGGGAAGCTCAGTTGGAGGGGGCCCGCCTGACAGGAGCCATCATGCCAGATGGCAGAGTTCACGATTGATTCAAAAATCATGAACGATAGCCTATAGCTGCTTGCAGTGGTCTGTGACCACACCACTGCAAGCAGCTATAACGTCAGTTTGGGTTGAAAAGGTTTTAGCTGATCGCTCAGTCACGTTATCACTACCTGATTTTCTAATTTATTCATGTTCATTGACTTTGGCCTCACATTGTTTTTTCAGTAATTTCACTGATAACCGTATATTTACAGAACGCTGAATCCCGTTTTCTGCAAGAGTTCGTTAAATGCTCGGATTGAGAAGTCAACCTTCATAGGCCACTATTCTTAGTAGCTTGCATCTACACTAGCTCGCATCTACCTGGAACTATGGAAATCCTCCTCTCTATTATCATTTTTTTGACTTCAATTATCTCCAACGCTCAAGCGATTTCTATATTGGAACCTCAAATTAAAAATCCACCGTGTCATTCTGGTTATATAGAGTGTCGTTAGCGCCAATCAAAGCGCTTCACAGGATATTGCTTCTGGCTTGCTGACAGGTGGTTATCAACCTTTTTTCCAGAAAAAGTTCCTTCGGAAACACGATTCCCCAATCCTCCCAAAAAGGTTTCTTAAACTAGCCAAACTCTTGTGCTCATTTTGCTGATTTCCTCAGATCACTGCTGTATACCCAAATAGAAGATTACGAATCACCAGCTTCCTTTTTGAGTTGGAAGACAGATCGTACTAGCAATGACTGGATTCAGACGACGACGTTTCGTAAGAACAATTTAGCTCAAAGCCTCAAGCGTTCTCAGACTCAGTGCATTCTGGTTTGTCGTTTTCTGCAACTAGGTTGTGAGATTAGGTTGTGAGAAACCGCGCCCCTGACAAAGTTGGGACGCCTGCCTGCTGAACGTGTGAAGGATAGCACTTAGACTGCTGAAAAGCAGTTTCTGAATGGGTACATCCTTAAGCTGATGAAACGAGGAGTGTCAATTCTGATTTCTGGTCAAGGCCAATCACTGATCGAAACTTCAGGATCCTGGTTTTAAGAGCGCAGGATCAAGTCAGGATACTGGTTGCCCCCCAAACCTGTGGTCTAAGATGTCTGTATTCCTTAAAACTCAGATGGGCTTTTGGGTTCAATTTTGGGTTTACTTTGGTTGAGGCAATCTTGCAAAAAGAGTTGGGCAGACAGCAGTCATCTAAAACAACCATGCCCCTGCTTCTTCGACCCGTGAGTCTACGAGTCAAGTTGCTGGTTGGCTTTAGCGTGGTGTTTACCCTGGTGTTTGCTGGCGCATTTTACTGGTTCTATACGTTTACGACTGAAAGGGTGATGGCTCGCCTGCGGACAGATATGCGGGCAACCTTGATGGGAGCGGTTGAGGGAGTTGATGTTGAAGAATTGTTGGCTCTCTACCGCGAAGGTCAACCGAATGCAGTAGGCTTCTCGGACGACCCCCGCTACCTGCGTCAACTCTCCTGGTTTGAAACTGTCCATTCGATCGAACCACGGGTCTGGCTCTATTCCTACATTGTTGGCAAAGCATCAGAAAATCGGCGAATTGGCAGTGCTGCCGTTCCCCCTAACGAGCTAGAAATCGTTTATCTGGTCGATCTCTGGTCAAATTACGATGTGCAAAAGGCGGCTCGTTTTTTGCAAGCTGACCAAGCAGGCATTGCTGCTAGACGTGCATTGCGTGGTTATATGTTTGAGTCAGAAATTTACACTGACCAGTGGGGCACCTGGATGTCGGCGTCTGCACCCCTCAGAAATGCTCGTGGTGAAGTTGTCGCAGTTTTAGGCTTGGATATCGATGCTGCCTATGTCCATCAACTACAAACTGCGATCCGCAACCGAGTCTTGATCTCATTCATTGTCACGTATGCAGTCTTTTTTATCCTGATTTATGTTATGTCGGGGATTTTAACCCGGCAGTTGAAGCAACTCACCCATTCGGCAAAGCAAATTGGTGGTGGAGATTACAGTCTCGATGTGTCTGCTTTGGGGCGATCGCGCTTGCCCGATGAGCTAAATCTGCTTGCCCAGGTGTTTGGCACGATGGTAGAAAGTATCCGCGTGCGCGAGCAACTGATCCGTGAGAGCAAACGCACTGAGGACGAAATGCGCCTCGCTCTCCAGGAAGAACGAGAACTGAGCGAATTGAAATCGCGCTTTGTGTCAATGGTTTCCCACGAACTGCGTACCCCCCTCACCGTCGTCCGAACTTCCCTAGAGCTCTTGGAACGTTACGGTCATTTGGCCCCTGAGGCCAAGCGGCAGGAGTACTTTCAACGGAGCCGCAGCTCAATCGACACAATGAATCAGTTAATTGATGATGTGTTGGTGATGGGTAAGGCCGAAGCAGGTAAGCTGGGCTTCCAACCGATTCCCCTAGCACTGCACCAATTTTGTACGGAATTGGTCGAAGAGATGCGAGTGGCGATCGGGCATAGCCACTTTATTGATTTGGTGATTCAGGGGGATTGTGAAAACGTTTACCTAGATCCAAAATTACTCCGGTCTATTCTGACAAACCTGCTTTCCAACGCTATCAAGTATTCTCCCGCAGGTAGTACGGTTGGGTTTACTGTCTCCTGTCAGGGGCAATTCATCCTGCTGGAGGTGGCCGATCAGGGTATTGGCATTCCCCAGGAAGACCAACCTCGGCTGTTTGAGTCGTTCCACCGAGCCAGTAATGCCAAAACGATTCGGGGGACTGGATTAGGCCTGGCGATTGTCAAACAATGTGTGACCCAACATCTGGGAGAAATTTCCTTTGAGAGCCAGGAAGGAATAGGGACTACCTTTAAGGTGAAGCTTCCCCTGCGGCGTGTTTGAGCATTCCTGCAACGGGCTTTCGTCAGTTCAGGTGTGGGTTTGTTATCGGTTGTGTGGATGAGATGCTTTGCCCCTACTCACGAAGTGGGCAAGAGTTTCTGCCCCAGCACACTGGAAACTTGTAGGACAATAACGACAGGATTTATTATCCCCATGATTCTTCTGGTCATCCTTTTCAGGTGTAATCATGCCGAATCCGTCTGAGCCTAACCATGCCTCTCATAACTCCTCCACTGAAATTCGGGAGATGACTATTGATGATATTGCTCTGGTCTATCATCTGGGGGAACAGCTTTTTACCAGTAACCTATATCCCAGCCTCTATCGCACCTGGGACGAGTGGGAGGTGATTGGACAGTACAACACTGATCCAGAGTATTGCCTGGTTGCAGAGGTTGAAGAGGAGTTGGCTGGTTTTGTGCTGGGCACCATTATCAGCAAAGCCACCTGGGTTTACGGCTACATTATCTGGTTGGGCGTCAGCCCTAAATTTCAACGCCGTGGGGTGGCAGACAAGCTGGTGGATAAAATTGTCGAGCGCATGATTGAGGAAGGAGCGCGCTTTATGCTGGTAGATACTGACCCGGCCAACGAACCTGCGATTCGTTTCTTCAAACGGAAGGGCTTCGGGAATGCTCGTCGCCATGTCTACCTATCGATGAATCTCAGTAAACACGAGATTTATGGTAGGTTGATTGCCTACGAGCGGGACAAGGCAGAACGGGTCAAACAACGACGGACACGCAGGCCGTGAGGCAGGGAGTTTGATCACTCCCCCCGCTTCCCTAGGACACGAATAAACTCCAGGGGTAAACCATCTGCATCGGCAATGAAGGTGACTTCATAGACGCGATCGCCAATAATTTGCTGGGTAGGCTGGAGGAGGATCTTGAGCGGCTCGACCTGATCTGATGCACGCGCTGCCTGCAAGAAGCGATCGCTCAAAGCCTCTAACCACGCTGGCAGGTCATCCGTTGCCTCAGTCAAATCAAAAGAAAGGTGATAATAGCCTGTGTAATGCTCGTCCGCAAAGGCATCGGCAGCCGGACGAGGCCGAGGCACCTGGAGGAGTTCAATTCTCCCACCCAATCCCTCCATCCAGCAGGCTAGGGTGATCCCCGCAGTAAACCGCTCGTGCACCTCGAAACCAAGCAGTTCATAGAAGGCGATCGCCCGATGGATATTGGCTGTCCGAATTGAAGCGTGATGCATCGTCGCCATCAAGTAGAGTTGAGACTACCCCTAGCCTCAATTAAAGGAATAACCGTCTACTCAAACAACCGAAAATAAGGATACCGGACGGGCGCCCCTGGCTCCTTAACCAAGTCAAAGTTAATCACATCCCAACATGGCTCATCCTTTGGGTCGGGGCTAAACTCAACCGGTAATCCGTATAGGCGAGGCCGTGACCCATCAGCCTGCCCACGCCAGGGAGTACTCCGTTCCAGATAAGTGCTGATGAGATCCTGATAACGACGCGCAATGATCACCCGCGTTGCTCGATAGCCCTGAGTGTAGAGACGATCAAGGGCTTCATG
Source organism: Synechococcales cyanobacterium M55_K2018_004 (assembly GCA_015295905.1). GTDB lineage: Bacteria > Cyanobacteriota > Cyanobacteriia > Elainellales > Elainellaceae > DVEB01. The sequence continues at coordinate 20,625 of DVEB01000087.1, read as the reverse complement.
AATTTCAAAGCGAATGCCATCCGGATGGGTATGCTGGCGATACCATTCGTTGTTCCACCGTCGCCAGTGTCGTCCAGATTGTAGGTGGACTAACTCAGCTGTGTTAGGATTCGCCTCAAAGGCGCCGTGACGTTGACAAAGGTAAGTGTCCGTCAGCGTCAGCGCCGGAATCGTCTGTCGGCAGTGGGGGCACTGAATTTCCGGGCCAAAGATGGGATACTGTAGGGCTGGATTCATCATGAAACCGCTGCCGGTGCAATCTCCATGTACCATCAAGAGTGGCTCCATTATACTCCGTAAAAAACGAGCCTTGGTTCCCGTTGGGAGCGAAATCTCCAGCCATTCTGACCGATCATATCCCAATCCTTTTGAGTTGCAGCCAAAATTCCAGATTTACAGCAAAATCTTTCAATGCTCTTTGCTTGTGTAGCGGCTAGTCTTTATTGCGCTTGATTCTGATTTCATGAGTATGTCGTTTTGGTCACCCCCCGATCTTTCCAAAGCAGCGTTTGTCGCGCCGTCTGCGACGATTGTCGGTCAGGTCGAAATTTCTTCAGGAGCAAGCATCTGGTATGGGGCAGTGCTCAGAGGCGATGTTGAACAGATCAAGATTGGCCAGTATACCAACGTCCAGGACGGCGCAATTTTACATGGAGATCCTGGCAAGCCAACTGTTTTGGAGGATTACGTGACCGTTGGACACCGTGCCGTCGTTCACAGTGCCTATGTCGAGCGAGGCAGTTTGATTGGGATCGGAGCCATTATTCTAGATGGTGTTCGGATTGGCAGCGGTAGCATTATCGGTGCTGGCTCAGTGGTCACAAAAGATGTGCCGCCGCGATCGCTCGTTGTTGGAATTCCCGGTAAAGTCGTGCGTCCCGTCTCCGACGAAGAAGCCCTCGACCTGATTCACCATGCTAAAAAGTATGAGAAACTTGCCCTAGTTCACGCTGGCAAAGGATCAGAACTAGGGTTTTGAGTAACCAACTGGTGCAGTGCTTCAATCAACGGTAAATTCCTCAGGGGTTCCTCTGGCAAAATGCGACACTTAGCCGCAAAATAGTAGACAAATATGAAAGTGTTTCACAAATCTTTAGAGGAGGGATTCTCATGGATTGGCGTGTAGTGGTTGTTCTGCTGCCGGTAATTATTGCAGCAGGTTGGGCTGGTTTCAACATTGCGGCAGCAGCATTGACCCAAGTCAAAACCTTTCTCAGTAAATCCTAATTCAGCCCTGAATCTGATCCGTCAAAACCTTTGAAGGCACTTGAACCCTTCAAAGGACCCTAGAACTCTTCCATCAAGGATAGCGCTACGCGCTCATGAGGTAAAAACCGTTTTGTGGCACACCCTGCTGCACGGGATTTCCACAAAACGTTTTGTTTTACCTATGCCTGTAGCGCTATGCCATCAGCGTCTGTACTAAAAACCCGAAGACATCTTGGGCACCTCTAGTGTCGGTGTCCAAGATGCCTTCAAATCTTTGGAATTAATGCGCTGCGCTGATTGTTTACGCAGTATAGTCCGAATTTCAGCCACTTCTGAGATGCGGTCAACGCTCTCCTTGCCTAAAAACTAACGTCAGTTCAGATTAAGAGGGTTTTGGGGCACCGCGCTTGGCGCGGTGCCCCAAAACCCTCAATGTTCCGTGCGCGCCGCGCACGGAACATTGAGGGTTTCAGCCTATCCCGAATTCACATTAAAAACTACATCAATGGCTCTTGGTACAGCGGCACTGTAAATGTCACCGTTGACCCTAGTCCCTCGCCCAAGCTGTAGAAATTGACAACACCTCCCATTGCCTCGACAAGTTTCTGAGAAATGGCCAATCCTAACCCTGTACCACCGTAGGGTCTGGTGCGAGAACTATCTACCTGGCTGAAAGACTGGAACAATCGGTCTTGATTTTCTAGGGATACTCCAATGCCTGTATCCGCAACGCTAATTTTGACCATTCCGGCGCTATCTTCTGTCGTCTTTGGCAGAATCTCGGCGGAGATAGTAATTCCTCCCTCGTGGGTGAACTTGATTGCGTTCCCGACTAGGTTCAGCATCACCTGCAGCAATCGTTGGTAATTGCCTAGAAGAATGATGTCATCCCGCGTCGCAGGAATCCGAATTTCAAAGCTCAGTCCCTTCTGTTGAGCATGGGGACGGGTCAGTTTCTCAACATCGTTCAGCAGGTCATCTAGTTTCAGCGGGTTGCGGTCGAGCTGCATCCTGCCTGCCTCAATTTTGGCGATGTCTAGAATGTCGTTGAGGATGTCAAGTAGGTGTACCGCAGAGCGGTGAGCTTCCTGAATAAATTCTTCCTGCTCTTTGGGGTCGTCTGCCATGCCATCCATGATCAGCTTGAGAAAGCCAATGATGCCGTTCAAGGGGGTCCGCAGTTCATGGGACGTGTTAGCCAAGAACTCGCTCTTCAGCCTTGAGGCCGCTTCAGCCTGACAGCGGGCTTCTTCTAGTTCATGGTGTTGCTTCACGAGATTCTCGTTAGCTAGTTGCAGCTTTGATGCGAGGTCGCGACTGGCTGCAAACAGAGTGGCATGAGCAACACCAGTTCCGACTTGGTCCGCAATTTCCTGGATCAAATCAATTTCTTCTGCACTCCAGCACTTGAGGGGGTCAGTCTGCTCTAGTAAGATCAGGCCATTTGCCTGGTCTTGATGTCCTGTCGCAACAATGAGCCGTGTTGTGAAATTTTGCCCAGGGGCCGTCTGTTCAATCTGCAGCGGTCTCAGCGTGGTCAAGACTTGATAAATCTCAGGTTCTTCAGTGAGCTGATATTCTTGCCCCAGCAACGAAGGGAGGTGGGGCAGATGGTAGTCGGCCACAACCTTGACCTGTTCTCCGCCTGGCATGTAGAAAAAGACGAGGCAGCGGCTTGCATCCAGGGCATGCCCCAAGCCATCGGCGGTTTGTTGCCAGATGGTCTCTAGGTCCAGGGTGCGGCGGATGTTCCAGGCAACCTGTGTCAGCAACTTTTGGTAGCGACTAGAGGCAGGGGAAGGTAGCGTTGCCAGGGACGTTACATCCAGCCTAGATAGAGCGTCAATCATTTGCAGGGCTTGTTCTTCGGTGCAAGTTCCCAAACATTGCCCTAGCACGGTTACCATTTGCGCGCTCCCATTCGGAAGCAAGATTGGGCTAAGGATGAGATTGAACTGGACGAGTTGGTCAGTACAGCGGAACGGATACTGAAATTGCAGGGGAGCCAAAGTGTTGATTACCTGCTGGATCCGCAACAGATAGGGAGCGATCGCCACAGGGGTAAAAACACCAGGTAAATCGACCAGCGATCGCCCAACGACTAGCGCAGGATTGCACCCAAATTGGTCGGCCTCAGGCCAATGAAATGAAAAAATACAGCCCGCTGCATCCTGAGTGAATATCAGATCAACGGCCTGAGGCGTTGGCAAAAAAGGGTCAAACTGCCGAGGAATGGTCAGGTCAATTGACTTAGACACTGAAATTGGGAGATCGCCGGGCGAGATCATCAGCGTATCACCGCAAGAAATCAAGTTTGAACTTCATTCATCTGCCAACCGAAGATGCGGTTAGATAGACGCAACCCTTAAACTCTAAGAACTCTCGTCGAGTCGCTATTTCAGCAGAGAATTTCCAGATGCCTCCTTAGCATTCTCCAGTTCGCACCGCAGAGCTACAAGCAATATTCGGGGAGGCTGATCTGCTGGAGGTGCAAGCCCCACTTAGAGCACTTCCTATCCATATTACGACCAGCGTCTCAAAAAAACACCCTGCTGCTTCTGGATTTCTAGTCGAAACAACACACTGATTGGTTTCGAGTCAATGTCCTAGTCAACACCAGTCAACAACAAATACAGCAAAAGGGGACAGGGATACAAACCCTTTAGTCAGGTGACTAGCCCTTGCCAACGCTGGATATGTTGGATGTTGGCCCCTCGGTCGCAGGCTCCACTAGCAAGCTAACATCGCCTTGGGCCCTGCACAAAAACAGTCAGCGATGCCTTTAGGAAGGCCTTTGGGCCATTGGCAGAAGTACTGGAGTGCACCAAGCATTTGCTTCCGTCTCAGGTGGCCAAGATTAACTGAAGTCGATTGCCTACGTCTCGGCAACGACCTTGCAGCAGCTCCCTTAATCGTTCCACTCACCCCGTGGTGGCACGGGTGGATTGCGCTGGAGGGTGCGAGTCAAATCGTCATCCCTCCGACCTCCGCCTCGCAACCATTGCCGAACAGCAACCTCAATGACTTTACTGGGGTCGTTCGTCAGGTGAGTAATCTGGTCAAGCAGTTCTGGATCAATCTGAATCGAAAGATTGACCTTGCTGGGTAACTGCTCTGGCTGAACAGTGGGATCGCTCATAGGAGACCTAGTGGGAAAACAGGAGACAGGAGTGGAAGGTTAGGTAGCGATCGCCACCTGATAGAACCTTGTAGAATCTCGACTTACAGAACCTTGAATAGAACCTTAGTCAGCAAGCGTCACTCAGTCAGCTTAGAAACGATGACGAGTTGAATCCTGCCAGATAGATCAAAAGTTTTGAGATCTCACTCTAAATTCTTACTCTACTCTGAGTTTATCACTCTCAGTCTGCTTGATCTTTCAAGAACAGACACATTCCAATCGCATTACAATATTTTAAGCAGTCTGATGTCTGCTTCTCCCTTCCCTTGGTTTGCCGTTGAAGTCTATGACAGACGTACCCGTTTCTCGCATTCGTAACTTTTCCATCATTGCCCACATCGACCACGGTAAGTCTACCTTGGCTGACCGCTTGCTCCAGGTGACGGGCACTGTCAGTTCACGCGAGATGAAAGAGCAGTTCCTCGACAATATGGAACTGGAGCGGGAACGGGGAATTACGATTAAACTGCAGGCCGCCCGCATGAACTACACCGGGGAGGACGGCGAACAATATGTGCTCAACCTAATTGACACCCCCGGCCACGTTGACTTTTCCTACGAAGTGTCCCGATCACTGGCTGCCTGTGAGGGCGCATTGCTGGTAGTGGATGCCTCTCAGGGAGTCGAAGCCCAGACCCTCGCTAACGTTTATCTGGCGCTGGAACACAACCTGGAAATTATTCCAGTCCTGAATAAGATTGACTTGCCAGGGGCAGAACCTGACCGAGTCAAGGGTGAAATCGAAGAAATCATTGGGTTAGACTGTAGCGGCGCAATTCTGGCTTCCGCTAAGGAAGGCATTGGCATCACCGAAATTCTAGAATCCATTGTCCACCTGGTGCCACCGCCGCGCGACACCGTTCAGGAAAAGCTGAGGGCGCTGATTTTCGACAGCTACTACGACCCCTACCGAGGCGTGATCGTCTATTTCCGGGTGATGGACGGCACTCTCAAAAAAGGCGATCGCATCCGTCTGATGGCTTCTGGCAAAGAATACGAGATCGACGAATTGGGTGTTTTATCTCCAAATCAGGTGCAGGTAGATGAACTCCATGCGGGCGAAGTAGGATACTTGGCTGCCGCCATTAAAGCCGTCCAGGATGCCCGCGTGGGAGACACCATCACTCTGGCAACTGCCCCCGCCTCTGCTCCTTTACCAGGCTACACCGAAGCAAAACCAATGGTCTTCTGTGGTCTCTTCCCTACCGATGCAGACCAATTTGAAGATTTGCGCGAAGCCCTGGAGAAACTGCGCCTCAACGATGCCGCCCTCCAGTACGAACCGGAGACCTCTAGCGCCATGGGCTTTGGATTCCGCTGTGGCTTTTTGGGATTGCTGCACATGGAGATTGTGCAGGAACGCCTTGAACGAGAGTATGACCTAGATCTAATTACCACTGCGCCTTCCGTGATCTATAAGGTCACAACCAACACAGGAGAAGAGCTTTTCATCGACAACCCCAGTCACCTGCCAGACCCCCAGCACCGAGAGAAAATCGAGGAACCCTATGTGCAGGTCGATATGATTACCCCAGAAGAGTATGTTGGCACACTGATGGAACTCAGTCAGAGCCGTCGGGGGGTGTTTAAAGACATGAAGTACCTAACTCAGGGGCGCACTACTCTCACCTACGAACTGCCCTTAGCAGAAGTGGTGACTGACTTTTTCGACCAAATGAAGTCGCGATCGCGCGGATACGCCAGCATGGAGTACCACGTCATCGGTTATCGGGAAAATCCCCTCGTTAAACTCGATGTTCTCATCAACGGAGAGCCAGTAGACCCATTGGCAACCATTGTCCATCGCGACAAAGCTTACTACGTTGGCAAAGCCCTGGTCGAAAAGCTCAAGGAACTGATCCCCCGCCACCAGTTTAAGATCCCTATTCAGGCTGCCATTGGCAGCCGTATCATTGCCAGCGAACATATCCCTGCCCTGCGGAAAGATGTGCTCGCCAAATGCTACGGCGGTGACATCAGCCGTAAGAAAAAACTGTTGCAAAAACAAGCAAAAGGGAAGAAGCGGCTGAAAGCGATCGGAACTGTTGATGTGCCTCAAGAAGCGTTTATGGCTGTACTCAAGCTTCAGTAGGCCTCATTATCTTTTGGTAACGTGAATTCGGAAAATCTCACCCCCGTGATTGTTTGTGGGCGCTGCGCACGAGAAATTAACGATTTTGGAGCACTGCGTGGTGTCCCAAAATCCTCTGAACCCAAACGGACGTTTTGGGCAGGGTTGATTCTCTTTTGAGAAGAGGTGACGTAAGTGTTTACCACACCTCTAACTCAAAGTAAAGATTTAGTGAATGCCAGCGAGATACCCGGGATCCCTACGAGAACTCTGCTAAGTTCTCATTACAAGTTGTTATGCAAAATTTCAGAATTTCAGTAGATTAGCAGCAGTCAAGCAGATGCAGGTCTTCTCTGACTGAGTTAATCTCTGTTTGGGGGTTGCTGATGGGCAGGGTGAAGCTCGGATGAGATCCTCGTTCTGTGCACCTCTCATCCGAAATTAAGCCTAGATCAAGCAATACTCTGTTTGGGGAATGGCTTGTTTGGGGAATGGTTTTCAGCAAATTTGTCGATGCCCCTCGTTTGCTCAATGTTCTTTCTTTGCAGTTTTCTGGTATCGGAAGCAGGTAGCTATGCGAATTTTAGTGACAGGTGGTGCAGGTTTCATTGGTTCTCACCTCATTGATCGCCTGATGGATCAAGGGCACGACGTGATTTGTCTTGACAACTTCTATACGGGGCATAAGCGCAATGTTTTGCGTTGGCTCAATCACCCCAACTTTGAGCTAATCCGCCACGATATTACCGAGCCTATTCGGCTAGAAGTGCAGCAAATTTATCACTTGGCTTGCCCGGCGTCCCCAGTGCATTACCAATACAACCCAGTCAAGACAATTAAGACCAATGTCATGGGTACTCTGAATATGTTGGGACTGGCAAAGCGAGTCAAGGCTCGCTTTCTGCTGGCGTCCACCTCAGAAGTCTACGGCGATCCAGAAATCCATCCTCAGACCGAGGATTATCGAGGCAATGTTAACCCAATTGGAATCCGGAGTTGCTACGACGAAGGAAAACGGGTTGCAGAGACTTTGGCCTTTGACTACCACCGTCAAAACGATGTTGAAATTCGGGTTGCCCGGATCTTCAACACCTACGGACCACGAATGCTAGAAAACGATGGGCGAGTTGTCAGCAATTTTGTTGTTCAGGCTCTCAGGGGACAGCCGCTCACAGTTTACGGCGATGGCTCCCAGACCCGCAGCTTCTGCTATGTTTCCGACCTGGTGGAAGGGCTCATGCGTTTGATGAATGGTGACTATATAGGGCCTGTTAACCTCGGTAATCCAGAGGAGTACACCATCCGCCAACTTGCGGAAACTATCCAAACGATGGTGAATCCTGATGTTGCTCTGAAATTTGAGCCACTGCCTCAGGATGATCCCCGGCGGCGACAACCCGATATCACCCGCGCCAAGACTTGGTTAGGCTGGCAACCGACCATTTCTTTGCAGGAAGGCTTAACTCGTACTATTGAGGATTTCCGTTCCCGGGTCGCTGATGCTGCAGTGCGTTATCCCTCTATGTCGTCGCTTTGATAGAGGCTATGTCGTCGCTTTGATAGAGGAACCGAAGTGTTACTTGGGGTGGGACGCAGGGGTGGAACTCTTGCGTAGGGCACGTCCCCAATACCCCTCGGAACTTTTCTAGTGCCGTTGTTTTGACCTGCTCTTGAGTGAGGTGTAATCTTTATGCGTGTTTGCGTGATCGGTACGGGTTATGTTGGCCTTGTCACAGGGGTCTGTCTTGCCCATATTGGACATCAGGTGATTTGCGTTGACAACAATGAGGAAAAAGTTAAGCTGATGCAATCTGGGCAGTCCCCCATTTTTGAGCCAGGGCTGTCAGAGCTGATGCAGGCTTCGATTCAGGCGGGACGCATTGAATTTACCTCTGATTTGGCAAAAGGGGTTGGTCACGGTGAGATCCTGTTTATTGCTGTTGGCACACCACCCCTGCCAACTGGTGAAAGTGACACCCGTTATGTTGAGGCAGTTGCCCGGGGGATCGGCGAGAACCTGAACGGTGGCTACAAAGTGATTGTGAACAAGTCCACTGTCCCGATTGGGTCGGGAGATTGGGTTCGCATGATTGTGATGGATGGTGTGATGGAACGCCAGAAGTCGTTGGTACCTGCTGGAGTCAATGCTACGACTGAACCCAAAGTGGATTTTGACGTGGTCAGCAATCCTGAGTTTCTGCGAGAAGGATCAGCAGTTTTTGACACCTTTAACCCTGACCGAATTGTGTTAGGGAGCAGTAGCCCACGGGCGATCGCCATGATGAAGGAACTCTACGCACCCATCGTCTCGCGTCAGTTTGCTGAAGACAAGTCACTCCCTACTGTTCCCGTGCTTGTGACTGACCTCAGCTCTGCAGAGATGGTGAAATACGCCTCAAACGCATTCCTGGCAACAAAGATTAGCTTCATTAACGAGATTGCGAACATTTGCGATCGGGTTGGAGCCGATGTAACTCAGGTGGCTCAAGGCATTGGCCTTGACTCCCGCATTGGTAGCAAATTCCTGCAGGCCGGAATTGGTTGGGGTGGCTCTTGTTTTCCTAAAGATGTGGCTGCCTTGATTCATACTGCGGATGACTACGGTTACGAGGCTCAACTGCTCAAAGCCGCCGTTAGCGTGAATCAGCGTCAGCGTTTGATTGCTGTTGAAAAACTGCAACAAGTGTTAAAGATTTTGAAGGGCAAGACAGTAGGGTTACTAGGGCTGACCTTCAAGCCCGACACTGACGACCTGCGCGATGCGCCTGCCCTCGACTTGATCGAACATCTCAGCCGATTGGGAACCAAAGTTAAGGCGTTTGATCCACTGGTCTCCCAAACTGGAATGCGCCATGGTCTTTCTAACGTCATCGTTGAGACCGATCCAGAGCGCCTAGCAGATGGTTGTGATGCACTAGTCCTGGTCACCGACTGGAAGCAATTCCGATCCCTCGATTATGCAGCTATGGCGAAGTTGATGAATAACCCCGTCATGATTGACGGTCGCAACTTCCTTGACCAAGCGACGCTAGAAGCAGCGGGCTTCCGCTACGTTGGAATTGGTCGTTAGCACGCTGTTGCAGTCGTTTCTATGGCCTGGAGTGGGTGCAGCGCATCCACTCCAGCGGTGCTGCCCACTACAGTAACGGGCATTGCGGATAAGTGGAAACCCTTGATTTTCAGTGCGCGGTGACCCAAAATTCTTGCTGTTCCGTGCGCGTCGCGCACGGAACAGCAAGAATTTCAGCGTATCCCGAATTCACGTTAGTTAGGATCCCGCTAGTGAAGGGGGTGAGTAGTGTGGTTACAGACCACACTACTGCAAGCGGCTATCACCTAAACTGACGTGATTACAGAGAATAGACCTGCCCATCAATCAGCAGGCGCGTAATTCCCTTGGCTTGCAGATAGGGGCCAACCTTCTGGAGAACTTGCCCATCGGGGATTTTGACCACTCGCTGCATGCGCCGCATAAAACGCTTAGCTACTCGATGGTTATCGAAGACTGGGAGCGTTTTTTCCTGGACTTCAGCCTCGGGGATTTGTCCTAGTTCACCAAAGTCTTTCAACGGACGCGTGATCAACTCGGCAGCGCGATCGACCACCAGGTAACACGTCTTAGGAATATTGGCCGCTGCTAGGGGCAGCACCTCTAGTGGCTTGCCATCGGCAATGTGGAGAGGAGCAATCTCCAGTAATTCACCTTCTTCGCCGGCAAGATCTTCATCGTCCTCCAGCTCATCCTCTTCCAGATCGTCAAAGTCCTCATCGGTGTCAAGATCGTCCTCCTCCTCTTCTTCAGCCTCGCCCAGTTTCTCGTCTAGCTCCTGGAGTACGGTTGCGTCGGAAGCAAACATCGGCTCTATGAGATCCTGATGCTCATCTTCCATCGCCGTTGAAAAGCCAAGGGTAGGCGCGATCGCCAGTTCAGGCACATCTGGAGCGATCGCCCCCTCTCGATGTGCCGCCGAGGAGCGTTTCCGCTGACGACGTTGGGGAGTAGTAGGCGAGACCACCGCGGCGTCTTCTTCTCCCTCATTTTCCAGAGCAGGCGAAGTCACCAGCGTAGGGACCGGCTCAACCGCATCTTGATCAGCCACGTCTAGTTCAAGCTGCCCCTTACCGCCGCTGCGTTTCCGCTGGATTAATGCCTCATACTCGTCATCGGCAAGGCTTTGCTTGAGGAATCGACTGATGGTTGAGGTACTCACCCCATACTGACTTGCCAGCGACGAAGCCGTCTCCTCCGACTCGCGGTAAAGAGTCAAAATTTCCTGCTTATCTGCGTCAGAAAGTTTTTTAGGAGCCATGCACACTATCCCTAACGAGCGATCGCACCATGCCAGATATGCGTTTCACGCTGGCGCTCCAGCCCCGTGAAAGACATACTTTTCCTAGTGTAGAGCCTTATTAGAAGGGGTGTGTCTATCGTTCTGGCAACCCCTTTAAAACTTTGCATCGGTTGTGCATCGGTGCGACTAGCCTGCTCATTGCTAATCGCTGTAGAAGCAAGCAAAGTCACGTACGGCGGCGACTTCCTCGGCGGGAGCGGGTAGAAAAGTCGTACTCTAGGGCTGCGCCAATTGCAAACAAACAACCGCTAAAAATCCAAAAGACTTCTAGGAGTGCCCCTGTTTCGTAGTCCGAGATGTATTTGAGTGCATAGAACAGCCACAGATCAGCGATATAGAACGAAAAGGCTGCCGCGGCGATAAAGCGCCAGGGCAGAGATGACTTACCGCCCCAGAAGGCCAGCAGCAGCATGGTTGCCATGACGACCAGAATAATGTCGCCAATGATATAAAGCTTCAAGACGAAATCGGAGAATGGTTCTAGTTGCTGCTCAAGGGCGATCGCCCAGCTTGGCGCAGCCGACGTATCTGGCGCTTCAGGCGCGATCGCCGCAGGCGCCTCAGTCGGGAGTGCTGCTGGCGCAGCCTGCTCAAGGACAGGGGGTGGCACTTCGGTGGCACTCTCAGGAGCAAACCCCACAAAATAAGCAACGACAATACCGAGAATCAGGATTAAGCCTAGAATGAGCCACTGCATGGCGCTCAAACTGAGCTTACGGGAGACAACTGCCAATCCCATCCCAATGCCAAGTAGGACGTAGGTCAGCAGGAAAAACAGGTCTGCCGGAGAGACATCAGGCGTTTTTCCCCAGCCCAACTCCCATTGAGCCAGGATGAGATTGCCAATAAAGTAGGAAAATATTCCCAGGCTGAATAGTAGCCAGACCGTTCGCCCACTGACAATTTGGGAACTCCGCCAGTTCCGAAAACAAAGCAGACTTGCCCAAATCAAGGCCATATTTTCCAAGACGTAGGTAACAGGAGTATACCAACTTGGCCGGCCCTCACCCGGGATTGGCACGCTAAACAGGAGAAAAAACAGTAGCGCGATGACAGCCCAGGCAATCGATGCAATGACTACTACTTGAGTTGATAGAGTGAACCCAGATCCAGAGGCTTTCTTATTCACGTCACGGTTCCTTAGATGCAGCATACAGGGAAAGATTTTCAGGAATGACAAGAAAGGGGTTAGGAGTTTAGTGATTTGGGAGTAGAGCGAACAAACTTGATGATGACCACAGTGGATTGGTCGTGACTAGTCGTGACTAGTCGTTTGCCCTATTTCCAGTCTTTGCCAGCAGGGGACTGCTGGAGCCAGGAGAGAAACTGTTGGCGATCGCCCGCAGACATATCCTGCAAAGCATCTAAGACGCGCCCAGTGAAGCTAGCATTCCCAAAATGTTGCTTGCCCAGGCGAAATAACTCCTGCAACAGCGTATGCAGATGATGTTCCTGCCAGGGTGGCATTTGCAGCGAAGCCAGGGGATCAACCGTCATCAGTTGGGCGATCGCGTCAGCCGACTCGGTTTGTGGGAAGCGGCCCTGCTGAAACACGCCAGCAATTTCCTTCTGAAATACGCCAGCCTGTCGCGCTCCCAACAAATCTTCGATATCAAAATAAACAGCCTGTAGCAGCACTAGGGCCGCTTGGATAAACGCCGGGGGGGCTGCAGTTGTAACACTGCGGGTTGCGACCGGAGTAGGCTCAGACATTTCTGCGGCCAGTTGTTCTAAGCGCACCTTGCCCCACACGCTATACCGTTCTGGCTCCTCCAGGAGCACACAGGCTTTCCCCCGATTGTCAGTCAGGTCTCGCCAAAATGCCTTGGCCTCCTCTTCCTGAGCTGCATTGAACACGCTAATTAGGCGAAATGTTTGCCCCTGGTAGTGCAAAATTGGGATCTGTTGCTCCTTTTTGGGATGCTGAACACTAGTAATCTCGACATCCTGCCGCTTTAAGATAAACATGACGCTGCCAATGGTCTCCTATCGGGGCGGAAGTGGGGCGGGGCAAGGGGTACAGGCAGAACTCATCTGCGAAAGCGGAGGTCCACACAGACAAAGAGGCAAAACGAAAAGAGATTTGGCTTCTGTCCTGAGGAAGCGCCAACCGCAAAGAATTGGTTTAAGTGTACACCCGATTTGCCGGACTACTTTAGCGGAGCGCTGCAAAAACCGAGTTCCCGCGGTTCATCCCATGCAATCCCTGGGTGGGCATCGTCCGAGGGGTCGTTCAGATGCCACAGGTTTGATCTGCCCTTCCCGTCTGCCTTGTACTATAGTGGTTTTGGAATGCAAAATCGCTTTCTCCATAGTGCCCTGGTTCAGAGCAATGGTTAACGTAAAAAGATGATTTTGTGGTTCAATTAGCTCCAATCTCTCGCTGGACTTGCCTCCAGTCACCGCTGCCTCCGCTTGCATTGATGCTCCAGTAGCTCAGCTGGATAGAGCAACTGCCTTCTAAGCAGTTGGTCGCAGGTTCGAGTCCTGCCTGGGGCGTTTCACTCAGTCCAGTTCGTGGTAGTTGTGGAATTGGAAATGTAGTGATTCATGATCGAGCTACTCGCTGCCCTTTCCATTTCCGCTGCTGCTGGGATTCGCCTCGCCCTGCCGCTCCTGTTGATTGGCCTTTTGAGCAACGATCTGTGGTCAAATGTACCGATCTTGTCGCAGATCTCTCCCCCGATCGTGCTGGGTGTGTTAGTGAGCTGGTCTTTGATAGAGCTGCTCTTCTCAAAGGAACGTGTCGCCCAGCGCCTCCTACAGATTGTTGAGTTGGCACTCAGTCCTATCGTTGGGGCGATCGCTGGAATTGCCGTTGCCCGCAGTGTGCAGATGATGAGCTGGCTGATCCCTATAGTTGGAGTGGTGGGGGGATTGCTGGCACTAGTGCTACACCTCGTGCAAGTGGGTTGGTTTTATCGATTGCGAGGCTTACCCCTCTGGGCAATTTTCATACAGGATTTTCTCTGTGTCACTCTGGTGCTGTTTGCCTTCGATGCACCCCAGCAGGGAGGACTGATCGCCCTCCTATTGTTGTGGTTGGCCATCCGCAGTTCCGTGGAGTGGCAGCGCTGGTATCGGGAGCAGTCGCAGCAGAACCCCCGCCACCCGCGTCGGGGGAAACAGGATCCAGATTAACGCGGGGTGGTTCAATCCTGAGGCAGAGCATCGATGCAGAAGCGCTTGCACATCAGCACAGGGGAGTCTTCCTGCCCATTGAGCGGACAGTCGGAGTTGATGCAGAGGGAGCAGTCAGAGTGGGTGTGCAGCACCAGTTCTTGCGCAGTGTAGACACTGATCCCCTGGCTCATAAATCCCTGGGCTTCAAGCGGGGAGAGGCGATCGCAGATCAGCAATGCCTGCTGAATTCCCAGGTGTGCTCTGGCAAGATTAATGCGCTCCAGGGTTTTGCGGAAGCTATGGGCGGCTGCCTTGATCTCGATCAGAACCTTGTGTTGGTGGCGAGTGAAGCAGGTGGGTTTATCTTGGGCAAAATAGTCCTTGTATTGCAGAGTGAAGCTGCCATCTGGGAAGCGCAGCGTCCGCATCAGGCGTAGGAATGGCACCGAGAAATTGCCTTCACTGTCCAGTGTGTACCACCAGGACTTGTGCCAAGCTTCGGTGGGAATGTTGATAATATCTGCGACTGCTTCAGGCCCAAAGCCTGCGTGCTCGAGCAGCGCGATCGCCTGGGCCAAGGTGAGGTTTTTCCCCAGCGTGTAGGTTTCCGACTCGCAGCGCGTCAGTTTGAGAAATTCTCGCCGTAGTAGTTTGGGTTCTGTGCGGGCGGCAATCTGTTCTTCAATTGCTGCGGGTGAATCTGCTAGGACACAGTGGACTGTCTCGTAGGCAATTACCCCATCTGCGACTTGCCGCGACTCAACGGGTACCCCAATCGAGGCCGTCACCATGCCTAGGCGGTCGGGGTGGGCCAGGGCAGGTGTGCAGTTGACCAGCAGAGACTTGAGTAGGTCAGGTTCGGCGATCGCCAGTGCAATCTGGACTCGATCGTGAATTGAGAGTGCGTCTTGGGACTCACCAGGAAAATAGGTCAGCGCATTTTGAGACATTGTGAAGCTCCTGTCTCGGAAGGACTGGGAGTGAGGCGGGCGATGCTCTCAACTTCCTGAACAGCGCAAAGCAAGGAAAATTCTGGGAGTGCTGTTGTGTGCAATTCCAGCTTCGTGGCGCAGTGCGGCTCCAAACCGCCACCACTCAACTAGAACCTAGGATCCTATTATTCTGAAATTTGACTGGTCGTTGTTGAACAAATCCTGCATTTGTCTTAAGGTTTAGCATTGTCTCTGCTGTCCCTTGCTGCTCTGAGAGGATTAAATGCTCTGTAAACATCACGACAGAGGCAAGCAATCATCACAGAGGCACAGAGTAATATGCACGAGTTCAGCGTTACCTTGAAGTAATCGCCAGGACTGGTCAAGCAATCACCACAGAGGCACGGAGAATGTGCACGAGCGCTATAAGACCGGGGAGGATTGCTGGGTAAGGCCGTTCGCTGAGGGCAATGTCTGTTACAGTGGCGATTACATGAACGATGTGCTGAGGAACTCTGGATGGTGGGCAAGCGTCCTGAGGGAAGGCGATCGCCCCTCTGAAAGGGGGCCATCACAAGGTAGAAGCCAATGAATTTGAGCCGGGTTCAAGCAGGATTAATTGCGTTCGGATTGGGGGTAACACTTGCAACACCAGGGGTTGCCTCCCCCTTGGTCAATCCGCTCGAAACGACCCAACCTGACCCCTTGCTGCCCCGTCCCCCGATTGCCCGTCCCCTCAGCCCCCTAGAGATTGGAGACTTGCGGCGATCGCTGGATGTCTTGCAGCAGCAGGGTGAAACGGCCTTGCAGGGGGGCGATACTGCGGCTGCCTTCGAGATCTGGATGCGGGAATTGCGGTTGCGCCGGTATCTGGGGGTCCAGGAGGAGGTGGCCGCGCTCAACCGGGTGGGGGCAATTGCATGGCGTGAAAATCAATTCGTCCTGGTGCGAGCCATCACCCAACGCCTGCAACAGATTGAGGCTCAGGCACAGCGCCAGTCGCCAATCGATACAGCGCTTCTCCAGGCGATCGCAGCGGGCTATCAGGCGGTGAGAGCCTATGATCCAGCGGTTGCACTCCAGACCCAACACCTGACTAGAGCTAGGCAGACGGGCGATCGCCCTGCGGAGAAGACGGCTCTGCTTGCGCTGGCCCAACTTCACCTGGCCTGGTTTAACTACGCCGAAGCAGCAGCCGTGTATCGGGATCTGTTGGCGATCGCCCGTAATGAACGGGATCTCATCGCTGAGGCCGAGGCTTTACAGCAGTTAGCCTACCTCTATCAGCGAGGGAACGAGCGCGAACGGGCGATCGTCGCCCAGCAGCAACTCATCGACCTGTACCAGCGGCGGCAGCAACCCCTGCTCATTCTGCCGTTGAAGCTGGCAATTGGCGATAACCACCGCGCCCTCAATCGCCCCCGTGAAGCGGCGCTCCAGTATCAGGAAGCCTTTGTCCTGGCCCGCACGACCCAGCAGTACGGCTTTGCTGCCGATGCCCTGCAACGTCTGGCAACATTGTACGAGTCCCTCAACCGTCCTGCGGATGCGTTAGTAGTCTACCGTCTGTTGCTGGACGTGCATCAGCAGACCTACGACCAGTTGGGAGTGATGAATACCTTCGCACAAATTGGCCGCATCCAACGGGCTGAGGGAAATCGGGGAGAGGCGGCGATCGCCTTTGAACAGGCACTCAAGCTGTCTCAGCAGTTAAACTATCCCCAAAGGACAGACTATTTCACCACCCAATTGCAGGAGCTTAGACAGTAATGAACGTCAGTTCTGGTTAAGAGGGTTTTAGGGCACCGCGCCAAGCGCGGTGCCCTAAAACCCTTGCTTTTTTGTGCGCGTCGTGCAGAGAACATCAAAGATTGTGTGACGCCGCGTACCAGGCAGCGCTCTACAGCCCGCTTAAGCTGAACTGACGCGAATGACACCGTGCTAAGACACCAATGACACTGTCCGCGCCTCAACGAGCTTGAAAGGCTTCGTCGAACCGGCGAGTGATTGGCTCCAGCAGGAAGGTCAGCACGGAGCGCTGCCGGGTGACGATCTCGGCGATCGCTGTCATTCCTGGCACCAATGCCACATCTTGCCCCTTCACCCGCATCGTGTTGCGACTGAGCCGCACCTGAGCAGTAAACACCAGCCCTAAATCTTGGTCTAGCGTGGCGTTAGGACTGACCTGCACCACTTCACCCTCAATCGTGCCAAATTCTTGAAAGGGAAAGGTCGTCAGCTTTACCTTTGCTCGCATCCCCGGTGTAATAAAACCAATGTCCTGATTTAAGATTTTCACTTCTAGGAGTAAATGATTATTCTCCGGCAGGATGGACAGCAGTTCTTCCCCCGGCTGCACTGTGCCCTCCGCCAGGGAGGCTTGCAGGCGATAAACGGTTCCCGCAATGGGGGCACGGACGGTTTCCTGCTCTTGTTGACGGGTGGACTGCTGAAGCTGGCCTTCTAAATTGGCGAGTTCCTGCCTGCGTTGGTTAAGCTGACTGAGAATTTCGCTCTGTCGTTCAGAGGATAGCCGCTTTGCTGCCTGTTGTGCGACTAGATAAGCGGCCTGAGCCTGACGGATGGCCTCCTGTTGAGCCGCAATGTCCTGTTCCAGTGAGGCCACTTGGTCCTGAGCCTGGGTCAGCCGGTCCTTGGCTTCCAGGTAGTCAAACCGGGGCACTGCACCATTGCTGGGATCGACCAAGGTCCGTAGGCTGCGCTCCCGTTCGACGGCGTTGACTAGGGTGCGGCGGGCATTCTGGAGGTTTTCCTGCAAGCGGGCTAGGCGGGCTTGCGCTTCCCCAATCTGGGCTTGCTGTCGGCTGGCCTCGGCTCTGGCGGCAGCCTGACGGTCGTCAAACTCCTGCAAACGAGCCGCCAGTAACTCATTTTGTAAGGGTGTGTCAGTGTTGGTCTGTCCAGCACGCTCGGCCTCTAGGCGGTCAATTTCTTGTCGCAGCAGACGGACGGACTGCGTTAGGCGATCGACCTCTGCCTGCGATACCGCTGCATCCTGTTCGATCAGCACCTGACCCGTCTGTACGCGATCGCCCTCCTTGACCCGAATTGCCCGGATCTTGCCGCCCTGGAGCGCCTGCACCGGACGAATCGTCTGGGTAGGCACCAGCTCGCCTCTGGCGACCGCCACCTCATCGACATGGCTGAAGTGTGCCCAGCCGATCGCTCCCAGCATGATCGCGGTGATCGTCCCTGCCAGCAAGCGGGTATAGACGGGAGGCAATTCTCGTACCGCCTTGCCTAACTCGAAGGAGAGATAGTCTTCTGGGTTGGCAAACCGCTGGCGGGTCTGCCGTGCCTGTACGGGGGTGTTGGGAGGAATAGAAGCCATACGCAAGAAGGAGTAGCACTGACCAGTCAATCGTTCCCATCATAGGAGTGAGACTTGCAATTGTGGGGAAGATTGAAACATGGTCAAGATCTACCACCGCCATGACTGGAATTTAACCGCAGAGGAGGCGATCGCCCTGCAGCAGGTGTTGCGCGCCGAAGTCGTGACCCAGGACGACTTCGGGGACGTGCAGCGGGTGGCAGGGATTGATGTCGGGTTTGAGCAGGGCGGGAACACGACTCGGGCTGCGGTGGCGGTGTTGGGGTTCCCCGATTTGCAGTTGCTGGAGGTGGCGATCGCCCGTCGTCCCACTACTTTTCCCTACATTCCAGGGTTGCTCTCCTTTCGAGAAGTCCCCACGGTTCTGGATGCCCTGGAAACACTGCAACTGACCCCTGACCTGTTGCTGTGTGATGGTCAAGGCATCGCCCATCCCCGCCGGCTGGGAATTGCCTGTCACCTGGGCCTCTTGACCCAGATTCCCAGCATCGGTGTAGGCAAATCACGGTTAGTGGGGACGCATG
Organism: Synechococcales cyanobacterium M55_K2018_004; assembly: GCA_015295905.1. Classification (GTDB taxonomy): domain Bacteria; phylum Cyanobacteriota; class Cyanobacteriia; order Elainellales; family Elainellaceae; genus DVEB01. The sequence goes on along the minus strand of DVEB01000087.1, from coordinate 1,881 downwards.
ACCCGGTACCCAACCAGCGGGGGGCCTGGGTGCCGCTGCGACACCAGGGTGAAACAATCGGGGCCGTCCTGCGGACTCGTGTGAATACCAATCCACTGTTCATTTCTCCAGGTCACCGCATTTCTCTGGAAACGGCGATCGTCTATGTGATGGGCTGCACCACCCGCTACCGCCTGCCTGAGACCACCCGCTTTGCCCATAAACTCGCGTCGGGACTTCTTTCAACAGAGCAGCAGTTGAGTTTTTCTCTGCCAAAATCATCAACAAATTCCTAGACAAAGTGACATAATAAAATGCTCTGTGGAGTGTTGCTCAGTCAGAAAAACAAGCAAGCCAGAGGGACTTTGCCCCCGCTTGCCAGAGAGCAGCCTTGCTCTAGATGCTTCAGTTGCCACAATGGGGAGTGCAGTTGGTGTGAAAGCTTTAGTGATTGGAAACGGTGGACGAGAACATACGCTCGCCTGGAAACTACTGCAATCGCCCCACATTTCTGAGGTGGTTTGCATTCCGGGCAATGGTGGGACTGCTACCCTGCCTCGTTGCCGCAACTTGGCGCTGTCGATGAGTGATTTTGAAGGCATTGCCCGGTTTGCCCTGGTGAATAACATTGGCTTGACGGTGGTTGGCCCGGAGGCACCCCTGGCGGCGGGAATCACGGATGCGTTGCAACAGCAGGGCCTGACAGTGTTTGGCCCCACCCAAGCAGGTGCTCAAATTGAGGCCAGCAAAGCTTGGGCCAAGGACTTAATGCAGGAAGCTGGCATCCCTACGGCAAAGGCGGCTGTGTTTACTGACCTATCGCAGGCGATCGCCTACACGAAAGCCCAAGGTGCCCCGATTGTGATCAAGGCGGATGGCTTAGCTGCCGGGAAAGGAGTCACGGTCGCCACAACCTTGGAGGAAGCCCAGGCTGCTCTGGAAGCTGCCTTTGGCGGGCAGTTTGGCGAAGCGGGTAAGCGGGTGGTGATTGAAGCCTATTTGATGGGGGAAGAAGCGTCTGTGCTAGCAGTCACGGATGGTCTCACGATTCGCCCCCTGTTGCCAGCCCAGGATCACAAGCGCATTGGCGAGGGGGACACTGGGGCCAACACGGGCGGTATGGGAGCCTATGCACCAGCCCCTGTAGTAACTTCAGCCTTGATGGAACGCATTCAACGGGAAATTTTAGAACCAGCGATCGCCACCCTCCGCAAACGTGGCATCGACTACCGGGGGATTCTATATGCTGGACTGATGATTACGCCCCAGGGCGACCCGAATGTGATTGAGTTTAACTGTCGCTTTGGGGATCCAGAGACCCAGGTTGTGCTGCCCTTGCTGGATACTCCCTTAGATAGCTTGCTGCTGGCCTGTGCTCAGCAGCGGCTGGAGTCCTTCCCGCCGCTGGAGTGGAAAGCCGGAGCGGCTGCCTGTGTGGTAATGGCCTCTGGGGGCTATCCGGGTGATTTTCAGAAAGGGTTTCCCATCCGGGGCATTGAAGCGGCGGAAGCAACGGGGGCGATTGTGTTTCATGCGGGCACTCGCCTCAAGCCACCGGATGTTGTGACTGATGGTGGGCGAGTGTTGGGGGTGACGGCAGTGGGTGAGAGTTTGCAGGAGGCAATTGACCGGGCCTATGCTGCGTGCGATCGCATCCAGTTTGAAGGAGCCTATTATCGGCGAGATATTGGTCACCGCGTCCTGAAGGTAGGAAATGTTAGCCCACCCGTGGCGGGCTAACATCACATCAGGAATCGGAGGGGCGCACCCTGCGGCTGCGCCCCTCCGATTCCTAGTTTTGAGCTTGAGAATCGCTGGTTTTTAACGTGACGTGAATTCTGGATAAGCTGAAACCCTTGCTTTTCCGTGCGCGACGCGCACGGAGGATTGAGGCTTTTGGGG
>DVEB01000056.1 GCA_015295905.1 Synechococcales cyanobacterium M55_K2018_004 | reverse complement strand
GCAGCAAAAAATCCTGAAGCACTCGCGGTGCGAGTGCTTCAGGATTTTTTGCTGCTTAAAGTGATAAGCCCACCAAAACGCGCTTGCAAAGCGCGTTTTGGTGGGGTGGATGTCACGTTTGCCCTCACCCTTAAATCCCTCTCCCAACTTGGGAGAGGGACTTTGAGAGGCTCGGCTCCCCTTCTCCCTAGTTGGGAAAAGGAGCTGGGGGATGAGAGCCTGCAAAGGTAACATGCTCTCGTTTTGGTGTGGATGAGGTGTGTTGAGTAAGATCAGTCCAATCCACGTCAGTCTCCCCTTGCGGGCGATCGCCAAATTTGCTGGAGCAGCAGCACGGCCCCTGCCAAGATCAGAAGAATTCCACACGACTTTCCAGTTCAGGGCAATGGTTGAGTTATCAGCATTTCAAGTCACCGAAACGCTCCATGAGAGTGCCAGAACGGTTGTTTATCGGGCAATCCGTCAAGCCGATGAGCAGCCCGTTGTGATTAAACTCCCGCAAGCAGCCATGCTATCGCCCGATGAGCGGGAGCGTTTTCAGAACCAATATCAGATCACAAAAAACTTACCGCTGGCAGGAATTGTGCGTCCTCTCGGTTTGGAGTTTCTGGGCCAGGGTTTGATTCTGGTCATGCCTGATGACGAGATGGTTTCCCTGCGACACTTCCTAGCCAACCAACCCCAACGCCGATTATCACTGCCGGTTTTTCTACCGATCGCAGTGCAGCTCAGCCAAACCCTAGCGGATCTCCATGCCCATCGGATCATCCACCAGGATGTGAACTCCTCTCATATCCTGATCCACCCCCAAACCCACCGTGTCAAACTCATAGACTTCAGTTTGGCCGTCCAACTTCCACAGGTTACTCCAGCCCCACACAGCATTAACGCGCCCGCAGAAACTCTGGCCAAGCCGTTGCCTGAGCAGACGAGACGCCTCACCCCAGGGGCTGACTACCGCAGCGACCTCTACTCACTTGGGGTCACGTTTTATGAACTACTGACCGGCCACCTCCCCGTTCCAGGCGAAGACCTCCTGGGTTTGGCGTCCTACCATCTGGCGCAGGGTTCTGTGCTAGCACAGCAGCGCTTACCAGCCAGCCAACCAGGGCCTGCAGTTGAGAAAGGCGATCGCCCTTCCTCGCCTGATCCAATCCCCCCTGTGTTGGGGGCAATCGTCCTGAAACTGATGGCCACAACCAAAGAAGACTGCTATCAGAGCAGTCTGGATTTGAAGGCCGACCTCGAGGTCTGTCTGGAGCAGCTCACCACCTCCGGTCAACTTGCTTGTGAGCAGACGGCGATCGCCCTGCAAAACAGCCACCGCCACCTGCAAGTAGCGCAGTTAGAAGAGCAATTAGACCCGAACTCGCCAGCACTGGAACGGCAGCTCCAGGAATGCACCCAAGAACTAGCTCGGGTGAAGGCGGAGTTGCAGCGATCGCAGAAGCAATTAGCAGACCTTCAATCCGCCTTGGATCACAGCTCAGGGGTTGCGATCGTCGATACTCAAGGGCAGATCATCGATGTCAACAACACGTTCTGCCAGCTCTTTCAATACACTCGCACCGAACTGATCGGCCAGTCCTATCGCGTGATCAATGCTCGCTGTCAGCCCCCCGAACAGTTCCGCAACCTCTGGACGACCATTGCCAGCGGTAAAGTCTGGCAGGGTGAGATCAAAAATCAGGCCAAGGATGGCCGTTTTTACTGGATGCACACCACCATTGTGCCGTTGTGTGATGACACCGGTAAACCCGCTCAATACCTGGCCATCTGCACCGATATTACAAGTTGCAAGCAGCTTGAGGATGAGCGCCAGCAAACAGAAGCAGCCCTGCGGCAGAGCGAAGCAACCAACCGGGCTTTGATTACCGCCATCCCCGACCTACTCATTCGCATGAGCCACGACGGGCGCTACCGGGAACTGTTCGATACGCAGTATATGCGCGTTCTGCTTCCCGATCGGCCCATCCACCAGGCAGGTGTCTACGACGTGTTGCCCAGGGCGGTTGCAGACGAGCGGGTGGCTCAGATTCAACACGCTTTGGCAACCCAGAGTCTTCAAATATACGAACAGACCCTTGAGATTGAGGGGCAGACCTGCTACGAAGAGGTACGAATCGTGCCCCTGTTTGATCAAGAAGTGTTAGTCATTGTGCGCGATATTACTGCGCGTAAGCAGGCTGAACTGGCACTGCAACACCTGAATGAAGAATTGGAACAACGAGTCGAGCAACGCACCCAGGCATTGCAACAACAGACTCAACTCCTGCAGACCATCCTAAACAGTATGGGGGATGGCGTTCTGGTGTGCGATGCTCAGGGCAAGATCTGCCTGAGTAACCCGGTGGCCAAGCAAATGATCGGGCTGTCAGAGGCTGAGGTTCCTGCTGATGGGATTGCACCATGTCAGCAGGGGTGGGGAATTGCTTTGCCGGATGGGACGCCCTGCCCGCTGGAACAGTTGCCACTGATGCGAGCCTTACGAGGGGAATCGCTTGACCAAGTGGCGGTGATGCTGCGGAACCATCGCCACCCCCGGGGAATTTATGCAGAAGCTACGGTCAGACCTTTCTACGACGAGCAGCAGCACCTGCTGGGGGCGATCGCTGTTTTTCGAGATGTGACGGAACGCCAGCAAGCAGAAACGGCTCTGCGGGAAGCCCAGCAGTTTGCCCAGAGGATTGCCGATAGCGTGCCTAGCATCGTTTATATTTACGATTTGGAACAGCACCGAAACGTATATGTCAACCGTGAATTATTTGACGTTTTAGGCTACACCGCCGCCGCCGTCCAGGCAATGGGCAGCAATCTGCCCCGCTGCCTGTTGCACCCTGAAGATTTTGCCGCCCTGGAACACCATTGGACGGCAATTCGCGCCGCAGCAGATGGAGAGATTCTGGAGCTAGAGTATCGGGTGCAGGCTGCCGATGGCAGTTGGCGGTGGCTGCATGACCGGGTGAGTGTGTTCAGGCGCAATGCTGTGGGTGAGGTGATTCAGTACATCGGCTCAGTGCAAGATGTGAGCGATCGCAAACAGGCAGAAGCAGCGTTGCAGCAATCTGAACAAGACCTGCGCACAATTTTCAACAACGTCTACGATGCCATTTTTATTCATGATCTGGATGGTGCAATTGTGGATGTTAATGACCGCGCCCTAGAGATGCACAGAGTCAGTCGGGAGCAAATGATGGCGGCAACGATTGCTGATCTTTCCGCTGCTAACGCACCACTGGATCAGTTGCCCATGCTTTTGCAGCGAGGGGCCGCTGGGGAAAGTATGCGGTTTGAGTGGCAATGCTGTCGGTTGGGCGATCGCTCCATCTTTGATGGCGAAGTGGCGCTGCGGATGGTCACCTTGGGGAGTCGAGCGGTTTTGATTGCCACCGTGCGAGATATTACTGACCAAAAGCGTGTCGAAACTGCCCGCAAACAGGCCGAAATTCAACTCCAGATCAGCGAAACGCGACTACGGACGCTTGTAGACAACATTCCCTTTAAGGTCTGGATGCGCGACTCACAACGGCGCTTGATTTTGCAAAACGTTGTGGATGTGCAATATTACGGCAACTGCTTGGGCACAACGCCTGAGGAAATGAACCTCCCTCCAGATTTGCTGGCGCAGTGGCTAGCAGACCTCAACCGGCTGCGACACGGTGAGCAACTGTGCAAAGAATCGATGGAAGTGATTAATGGTCGAGTTCACCACTTCTATAGCATTATGACGTCGGTCGTGATGCCATCGGGGGAAAGCAATCTGTTAGGGGTGTCGATTGATATTACTGATCGCAAACAGGCTGAGGAGGCTTTAAGGCAAGTTAACGCTGAGCTAGAACAGCGGGTAGAAGAACGGACTGCCGAACTGAAGGAAGCAAAGGAACTCGCTGAAGCGGCCAATCTTGCTAAGAGCGAATTCCTCGCCAACATGAGCCATGAACTGCGGACTCCCCTGAATGGCATCCTGGGCTATACCCAAATTTTGCAACACTCGTCATCGTTGTCGGAGCGCGATCGCGAAGGGCTGTCGGTCATTGAGCGGTGTGGCACTCACCTACTCACGCTGATCAACGATATCTTAGACCTAGCGAAAATCGAAGCCCGCAAGCTAGAACTCCACCCCCAACCCCTCGTCCTGCAAACATTCCTGCAAGACTTGGTGGAAATCTGTCAGCTCCAGGCCAGCCAAAAACAGATTCGTTTTATTTACCAGGAACTCACCCCCCTCCCCAGGGGCATTTGGGCCGATGAAAAACGGCTGCGGCAGGTGCTCCTCAACCTGTTGGGCAATGCCCTAAAGTTTACCCAGGCCGGCTGGGTTACCTTCCGCATTGGGGTCGTGCAGCAGCAGTCTGTAGCTCCAGAGGCAGAGCCACCTGACCTCCAGCAGCCCCAAGGAGAGAGAGTCCCGCTCTCTCGGGAAGCCCAGTCTCCTCTTCCATCTCGCCTCACCCTACGCTTCGAGATTGAAGACACCGGCATTGGCATTTCACCAGACCAGCTTGAACGCATCCTGCTCCCCTTTGAGCAAGCGGGAGCCGCGGCTCAGCGGGTCGAGGGCACGGGACTGGGATTGGCGATCGCCTGCAATCTGCTCAACCTGATGCACAGCCGCCTAGAAGTCAAGAGTCAGCCAGGGCAGGGGAGTCTGTTTGCATTTGAGCTGCAATTGCCAACAGCCGAGGTTTCCGCCAACGCCGCCGATCGCTCCACAGAACAGATTCTGGGCTTTCGGGGCGCACCCCGCCACCTGCTTGTTGTCGATGACCAGGCAGACAATCGGCAGGTCTTGGTCAACCTGCTGCGACCTCTGGGTTTCCTGGTCTCAGAGGCCAGCGACGGTGAGGACGCTCTAGAACGGGCGATCGCGCATCCCCCCGACTTAGTGATCACCGACTTGGTGATGCCACGCCTAGACGGTCACGGCTTGATCCGCCAGCTACGGCAATTACCCGCAACTCAGACAACTCCCATCATCGTCTCATCCGCAAAAACCTTTGAGACCGACCGACAAGCCAGCCTCGCGGCTGGGGCCAACGCCTTTATGCCGAAGCCCATCCAGGCAGCAGTCCTGCTGCAACTATTACGACATTATCTACAGCTAGAATGGGTGACGCACAGCCTAGTTGTCCCTAGGCCGTCACCCTTCACACCACCCGCCGCCGGATCTGCCCCCCCGTCCCAACCGGCTCATGCTGCTATGCCTGCCCCCTTTGTTCCTCCCCCACCCGAAATGCTGGCACAGTTGACCGATCTTGCTCGCCGAGGCAGTTTGGTGCGTTTGCTTGGCGTTGTTGAGGCGCTAGCCCAGTCCAACCCAGAGTGCCTTCCCTTCGTTCAACACCTTCAAGTCCAGGCCAGTCAATTTCAAATTAAACAAATTCAGGCGTTTCTTGCATCATTTGGAGGGGCAGAACCATGACAAGCAAGCATCAACGCCCCCAGACAATCCTGGTTGTTGACGATCATCCCCAAAACCTGCAACTGCTGTCTCAGGTGTTGCTGGCCAAGGGGTGGGAGATCTTGGTGGCAACAGACGGGGAAATGGCCCTGGAACAGGCAGAGTATGCTCAGCCAGACTTGATTTTGCTGGACGTGATGATGCCCAACCTGGATGGCTTTGAGACCTGTCGTCGGTTGAAGGCCAGTCCGGCCCTCCAGGAAATTCCGGTCATTTTCATGACTGCTCTGGATGAGACGACGGACAGGCTGCGGGGCTTTGCAGTGGGGGGCGTGGATTATATCTTGAAGCCCTACCAGCCGGAAGAGGTGCTGGCTCGCATTGAGGTACATCTGCAACTGCGGAACCTGACAAAAGAACTGGCCGAAAAGAACGCACAACTGAGCGAAAAGAATGCTGCCTTGCAGCAGGAAATTTACCATCGCCAACGCACGGAAGCCGCCCTGCGTGAAAGCCAGCAACAACTAGCAGCGATCGCCGCCAATATCCCTGGTGGTGTGTTTCGCTTCATCTTTCATGACGATGGCCGCTATTCCTGCCCCTTTGCCAGCGAGGGCTACCGCACCCTGCTCGAGATTGACCCAGCGCACTTGCAGACCAACCCAGAAACCCTCTTTGAGATGGTGCATCCCGATGATCTGCCAGTTTACACACAGGTTGCGGCAGCGGCGATCGCAGGCAAATTAACTTCCTTTCAGGGCGAGGTGCGCTACCGTCTGCCGTCTGGAAAGACAAAGTGGGTCGCCACCACTGCCCAATTCACCTGCTTGGCCAATGGCGATGTTGTTACCGACGGCATTGATATTGATATCACCGACCGCAAACAGTTAGAAGAAGCTCTACGCCAGCGAGAAGCGTTTCTCAATGGCATTTTCAATGGGGTTGAAATGGCCATCTCGGTGGTGGATGTTGAACCCGATGGCACCCTGCGCTGGGTTGATTGCAACCCCGCCTGCAGCAAGCTCACCGGCATTGACATGCATGCCATGCGCGGCAAACCTCTAGACGCTCTCGCGCATTTCCTGGAACCACCCGCTCTAGAAACGACCTATACCCACTATCAGCAGTGTATTGAGACGGGGGAACCAATCCAGTTTGAAGTCAAGGCAGTGGTTCCCAACCAGGAACAGTGGTGGCTCACCTGTCAGACGCCACTGAAGGATGAAACAGGCCGGGTCTACCGGTTGGTGAGCACCTCGATCCCTATAACCGCCCGCAAACGGACTGAGGCACAACTGACGGCTCAAAATGAACTGCTGTCGCGCATTGCCCGTGGGGAAGCCCTTTCTGAAGTCTTTTTAGCCCTGATCCAACAGGTGGAACACCACTTGGATGACGCCCTCTGCTCGGTGTTACTCCTGAATGAGGAGAACCGCCTCTACCACGGTGCTGCCCCCAGCCTGCCGCAGACTTATGTGCAAGCGATTGACGGTATTCACATCGGTGCGGATGTGGGGTCCTGTGGCACGGCAGCTTTTCTGAAGCAGACGGTGATCGTCTCCGACATTGCCACGGACCCGTTATGGCAACCCTTTAAGGCCGCTGCACTGGACGCTGGCTTGCGGGCGTGCTGGTCTAGTCCAATTCTTTCGAGTGATCATCGGGTATTGGGAACTGTGGTGGTGTATTACAGGGAGGCGCGATCGCCCCAGCCCCACGAACTGGCAATGATTGAGGCCATAGCTACCATTGCCAAGATCGGGATTGAAAAAGAACGCGCCGAAGCCGAGCTAAAAACCAGTGAAGAGCGCTATCGGCTCCTGTCTGAAGTCAGCCCTGTTGGGATCTTTCGCAATGACTTGCAGGGAAACTGTATCTACGCCAACGCCAAAACGCTGGAAATCACGGGATTGTCGCTGGCGGAAAACCTGGGTACGGGCTGGAGTCAACACCTACACCCGGAAGACCGGGAGCAGATGGTAGCCATTTGGTCTGAGTTTGTGCAGCGCTCCCAGCGGGGGGAAGCAGCCCAATACCACGTTGAACATCGTTACTGCTACCCAGATGGCAGGATGAAGTGGGCGATCGCCCAAGCTGTGCCCGAATATGATGCAGCAGGTGAATTGGTCGGCTTTGTCGGTTCTGTAATGGATATTACCGACCGCAAACAGGCTGAGCTTGAGGTGCAACGACAGAAAGAACAACTCCAGGCGATCGCATCTAACCTGCCAGGCTATCTCTATCGGGGAATAGTGCTGCCAGATGGGACACTTTGTCTGACTTATTTGAGTGCTGGTGCAGAACACTTTTATGGGATACCGGCAGCCACCCTGGCGGCTGACCCTAGTCTCATGCAAGATTCGATCCATCCGGAAGACCGACCTAAGATTGATGCGGCGATCGCCCAAGGGGTGCGAAGCCTCACCCCCATCAGCCTGGAATTTCGGATTCAGACGCCCGATCGCGGTTGGCGGTGGCTGCATATCATCTCACAAGTCCATCGAGATGTCCGGGGCAATACAGTTTTCGACGGTGTTTGTCTAGATATCCATGCCCGCAAACAACTGGAATTGCAGCGGCAGCAATCGGAAGCAGCCCTGCGAGCCAGTGAGTCCCGCTTCCGGGAACTGGCCGAAACTGTGCGGGAGGGCTTCTTTGTAGTAGAAACTGAGCCGTTTGCTTACACCTATGTCAACCCGGCCTATGAAACGATTACTGGGTTTTCAGCAGCAACAACCTACGCCGACTGCAATCACTGGCTCGACAGCATCCATCCCCAAGACCGCGATCGCGTTTTGGCAGCACGGCAGCGAGAGTTGCAGGGAGAAATCTTCGACCAGGAGTACCGGATCATTCGCCCCGATGGGACGGTGTGCTGGGTGCGATCGCAAGCCTATCCCGTGTTTGATGAGACTGGGAGAGTCGTCCGTGTGGTCGGAACCGTTGCAGATGTGAGCGATCGCAAGGCCACAGAAGCTCAAGTGCAGGCTTCCTTAGCTGAAAAAGTAACCCTGCTGGCAGAGATCCACCACCGGGTTAAGAACAATCTCCAGATTATTTCTAGCTTGCTGCATCTGCAAGCCTACAAGATTGATGATCCGCAGGTCCGCAAAGCCTTGGAAGACAGTTGGACTCGCATCGACTCGATGGCGCTTGTCCATGAAACCCTCTACCATTCTCAGGATTTCTCCCACATCAACTTCGCAGAATACCTGGAAACCCTGAGCCAAAACCTGTTTCACACCTACAATACACACCCTGATCAGATTCATCTGGAAATCCAGGCTGACCGGGCCATTGCCCTCAAACTCAACTATGCCATTCCCTGTGGACTGATCGTGAATGAACTGATCACCAATGCCTTGAAACATGCTTTTCAGGTGAATGCTGCGCCGTTAGACCGAGGAACGTTAGCCATTCAACTTACCCGCACCTCCGCCGATCAGATCCAACTGAGTGTTGCCAATAGCGGAGATACGCTCCCACCCGATTTCAATCCCTACACCGCTCGCTCGATGGGACTGCAACTTGTGATTAACCTGGTCAATCAACTGGAAGGGACACTCGTGGTCACACGGGGCGATCGCACTGTTTTCACCATCACCTTTAACCCTAACCTCGATGATGCTGAAGACGCTGATTAACGTTGGTTAACGAGAATTCCAGATACGCTGCAACCCACTTAACCAGAACTGACATTTATTTACGTCAGTTCTGGTTAAGTGGGTTTTGGGTCACCGCGCCGGGCGCGGTGACCCA
>DVEB01000183.1 GCA_015295905.1 Synechococcales cyanobacterium M55_K2018_004 | reverse complement strand
TAGAATGTCAGCTTCCCAAGCTGAACGTCGTGGGTTCGAGTCCCATCGCCCGCTTCGATTGATCTAGAACTATGAAACGAGTGGGTGTCATTGGCGGTGGACAACTGGCCTGGATGATGGGAGGGGCTGCCAAAACGTTGGGGATTGAGTTGGTCGTGCAAACCCCTAGTCTCACCGACCCGGCAGTGAGAGTCGCGGCATCAACGGTTTTGGGAGCGATCGCCGATGCCACTGCCACTGCTACCCTGGCCCAGCAATGCGATGTAATCACCTTTGAAAATGAATTTGTTGACCTAGAAGCCCTGGCAAAACTGGCTGACCAAGGTGTGCAGTTTTATCCTCGATTGGAGGCGATCGTTCTCATCCTCGATAAGTTTCACCAGCGCTCCTTCTATCAGCGCATTGGTGTTCCCACTCCCAACTTCCTGGCCTGGGAAGCAGGGACGCCCAATCCCTTTGGGTTTCCAGTGGTTCTGAAAGCGCGACGACACGGCTACGACGGGTACGGTACGTTTATTTGTCAAAATGCAGCGGAGCTAGAGGCCGCCTCTCAAAACTCAGAACAACGCTGGCTACTCGAGCAGTTCGTCCCCTTCGAGCGAGAACTGGCGGTCATTGCAGCGCGATCGCCCGCTGGTGAAATGGTCATCTATCCCGTTGTGGAATCTATCCAGGGAGAAGGTCAAGTCTGTCGCCAAGTCTACCTGACGGGTGAATTTGACGGAGAGGTGAGCCAGCAGGTAGAAGCGATCGCCCGCAATCTCCTGACCGCCTTGGACTATGTTGGCGTTCTAGGCATCGAACTGTTCCTCACCCCCACAGGGCAGGTCCTTGTCAACGAGATTGCCCCCCGCACTCATAACACCGGCCATTATACTCTCGATGCCTGTGTCACGTCTCAGTTTGAACAGCAACTCCGGGCTGTCTGCGGGATGCCCCTCGGTAGTCCTGCCCTCACCTGTGCTGGGGCTGTCATGGTCAACCTGCTGGGCTTCGAGAGTTCCGAGTCAGACTACGCCGAAAAACGCCAGCAACTTGCCACTCTCCCCAACGCCCACGTCTACTGGTATGGCAAAACCCAAACCCGTCCCGGTCGCAAAGTAGGCCATGTTACCGTCACCCTCCAACCCGGAGCCAACCGCACCACCGCCGAACAGTTCGCCCAGTGGATTGAATCGATCTGGTATCCATCGTGATGCCGCTCAAACTTCCTTGAGACAACGTTGTCAATGTGAATTCGGGGTACGCTAAAACCTTTGCTGTTCTGTGCGCGACGCGCACAAAACCCGCTTAACCCGAACTAACGTTTGTCAACTCAGCTTCGAATCACAACGTTGGTACTTGATATTAACGGAGCACCTAGGAGAATTGCAAACCGAGATCCCGTGCCTAGTCCACTGGCGCTGCCATTCTGGTTGTAATACAGCTCACCAGTGCTAGCGTTATAAACGATACGAGCAGTACTCGTTGCAACTGCAGCGGTTGTATTAACAATACGAAACTCTGAAGCAACGCTGAACCCGGGACCGGCTGAACTTGTGAGGGCAGTAAAGGTCGTCTTATCCAGCACAATGCGATCATGAGTAGGGCTAAAGTCCAGGATGGTATCCACTCCGACCGCAGCAGCCGAGAAAGGGGCATTGGTATCGTAAAGAAAGGAGTCTGCTCCACTGCCACCCATCAGCCGATCATGGCCACTGCCGCCTGCTAATGTGTCATTGCCATCACCACCAATTAGCGTATCGTGACCCGCACCACCGCTGAGGTGATCGTTTCCAGCCAAGCCGTTGAGGAGATCATGACTGGCCGTGCCACTCAGCCTGTCGTTATTGGCCGTGCCCAGTGTGGTGGTCGTAATTGATATCCTAGCAACATCACTGTTTGATGCCCCACTGCTAGTGTTATCTCCTAAAAACAGGAAGTTTGGAGTGGTATATGGGTTATAAGGAAGACCGGCACCCGTGGCATTGAAGGCTGTGTAATCCTGCAAAGCTCCGTGGAGAATCACAGTTTGATTTGCAGAGAGATAATACGTATTGCCAATCACAAGCAGGTCATAATCCACCATAGTCGTGGTCGAAAATAAAGCCCGGTCGGTAGGACTATGGGTGAATAGTAAGCTGCCCGTGCCTCCCCGTTGTGCCCAAACCTCGTTTGGCCAAAATCCCAATTCAATCCCTTGGCGATCGTGACTCAGAAGAATGAGTGAAAATCCGGCTCGGTCAATCAGTCCATCCCCATTTGTGTCGCGGCTATGAGTCTCACTGTTGATCCGCAACCGAACGCTCAAATTGTAGCCATTGGTGCGGTCGAGTATTGGAAAGGCTGAGTTCACTAAGGTTGTTTGAGTTGGCTGATAGTTGCTGTAGCCGCTTCTGCCTGCAATTGATGAGTTGAGGGTGGTAAAGCCAGAGCTAGCCGTTTGGGTTGCGCTAGTGGTGGAACTGCCATAGGCTAGCCAGCCCTGCTGGTCTGGGGTTTGCCCTAAGCTTCCATCATAGAGAACAGTTTGTGTCATGATTGGTGGCACCGTTACTGTAGTGAGGACAGTGAGAAACCTTGCAAAACAGCTAGCACCCAGACAAAGGAGAAATCTCTCAATTGACTCAATCATCTGTTCCCTTCTACGGAAACAATTGGGTTAATCCAGAATTTTCCCATGCTCCTATCGTATACCGATTCTTCAAACGCTCACGATGTCTGTGCGATCGCATCAGGTTAAATGCTGCCGATTCGTATATAACCGATTCGCCGATTAACGCCGATCAAAGCCACAGGGTATTGCGAGGCGTAGGAAAGGGAGTATCGCCACAAAAAGCATCCATTTCCCGAAACTTAGGATTCACAACTTAGGATTAGGGCGATCGCACAGAGACTCCCAGCACAAAGTTCACAGTTTGGTCTGCCGAAACGTCAATCAAGTAATTTCCGCTCTCCGGCAGGTCAGGGCCAATTTCAATGGGTGAACCGCCGGACTCTGCCGCTATTGCCCCGCCAGGGAAGCGAACGGTCACATTGGCATTTCCCTGCAACAGTTCAACCCGCAACTGCTGATTATTCTGCACCGACACCACATACTGACGCACTAGGCCACGTCGCACCTGGTTATCGATTTCTAACCGTCCGCCATCGGAGGGAATGTCTAAATACTGAGTCTCAATCTGCTCGCCCGGTTCGGGTGAAGGTTCTGGGGTAGGTATGGGGGTAGGAGTGGGAGCCGTCAGACTAACGGTTAAGGCGTAGTTACTGCGAGTCACTCCCCGGTCAGGACGCACCTGCACCACATAGTCACCATTAAAATCGACCGTCCCCTCCCAACGCGTGACTCCACTAGCAAACTCATTCGCAGGCTTGCCATCAGGAGCCAGCACAGTGAGTAATGCGCCATCACTATCGAGGACTGCGGTGAGAAACTGCCCCTGCTCTGCTGCAATCGTATAGTTCAGCGTCTGGTTTGCCCGCAGACTGCCCCGTGCCGTGGTGGAAGACCCAACGGGGACATCCAGCTGTTGCTTAAACTCAACCGGTTGGTCGGGTGTGGGCGTTGCAGTGGGGGTCGGCGTGGGGGTCGGCGTCGCCGTCAGCGTGGGGACAGGTGTGGGGGAGTTGCGGGTATTGTAGAGCGCACTCACCACGGCCCAGGAGCCAATCCCTGTGACCACAGCCAGCCCCATTCCGATCAGCAGCACTGCCCAGGGATTATCCCACACAGAAGGTTCACCCTGAGATTGCCCCCCTTGGGAGGACTGGTAGGACTGCTGGGGAGCCTGAGTGGGGTAAACAGTCGCGGGATCCGGCTGACGACCAATGGCAACCGTCCGCATCTGCGAAACGTCGGGGGGGGAGTTGGGAGCAACGACCGGCGAGGGAGAGAGGGGGGGCACAATCGCAGGTTGCTGCATTCCCGGCATCACCGGAGGCTGCATGGCATTGGGGGTGATCAAAGGTTGCAAGGCTTGAGCGACCTCTGCTACTGATTGGTAGCGATCGCCCGGTCGGTAGCTCAACATCTTATTAATCACCTGGGCAAACCCCGGACTCACCTGGGCATAGCGCTGCCAGTGCCAGGTCAACGACACATCATCGAATAGTTCCTGGGGTTCCCGACCCGTCAGCAACACCACCGCCGTCACTGCCAGAGCATACAGGTCACTGCTGGGGTAGGCGCGGCCCGTCTGCATCTGTTCGCTGGGGGCATAGCCCAGCTTGCCGACCGTGGTGGACTGGTGTGCCGTTTCGGAGTTCTGCATCCGGGTGGCGACTTCCTTCACTACACCAAAATCAATCAGGACAGGCAGATAATCAGACTGCCGCAGCATGATGTTATCTGGGGCAATGTCGCGGTGAATGATGCCCTTAGCGTGAATGTGGGCCAGCACCGGCAGCAGTTGCCGCATCAGTTGCAGCACTTCTGCCTCAGAAAATGTTATCCCCTGGGCCTTACGCTCATTCAGCAGGTCGCGGTAGGTCTTGCCATTGACGTAGTCCTGCACCAGAAACAGGCGTTGATTTTCCTGAAAAGTGGCCCGGAACTGGGGAATCTGAGGGTGCTGAATCTGGTAAAGAATGGCAGCTTCCCGCTGAAAGAGTTCCTGCGATTTTTGGAGAGCATAGTCGCCAGACTGGGGCGGGATGTACTCTTTCAGGGCACAACGTTCGTTAAACCGCCCTAGGTCTTCTGCCAAATAGGTGCGTCCAAACCCCCCCTGTCCCAACACCCCTAACAGACGGTAGCGATTTTGCAAAACAATTCCAGCAGTCAGGGGAGGTTGCATAACAATTCAGGGAACCCTACAGACAAACAGCAGTAGATACAGCGGCGATCGCCCCCATTCCGGAATGCTGAGCTAGGAGGAATCTTCCTGAGCGCTCAACACTAGAGAATTTCAGCGGCATCTCGAACAACCGAATCTTCAGCCTATCTTACCTTGTGTTTCTGGGCGAACAGAGTGAACCAAAGTAGCAGTTCTGATTTTGGACTGCTGCACCCAAGAGGCGTGGGCATGACAAAAAAGCGTAGTGCCCTGCTGCTGCTGTTGAACGAGAGCCTCACGTTTAGCCGGCAGCCTAGGGAGGAGGCAGCGTTGGCGGCGTGCTGATCAATGTGTTGTCCCCCCTTATTTCGTTGGTTCGCCTGACGTTGATACTCTCCCCACTCATTCCACAATGGAAGATGGTGTTTTTGCAGATTGTTGATGACTTTTATCCAGGGATCTAACCCGTCAGTGAGTTTCCCAAGCGCTTTGAGTGCAGAGGGTGTAATTGCGACACCGCATCCAGATGCGATCGCTGCAATTTTGAACCGCTTCACCCATTTTGGCGTTGAGTTGGGGCTGGAACGCATTGAACGACTACTGAATGCGCTCGGCAACCCCCAGCGGCAGGTGCCGATCATTCATGTCGCGGGCAGTAACGGCAAAGGCTCGGTTTGTGCTTACCTGTCTGCGGTTTTGAAGCAGGCGGGCTATCAGGTTGGACGCTACATCTCCCCCCATCTGGTGGACTGGACAGAACGAATTTGTATTAACGACGTGGCGATCGCTCCCCAGACGCTCCAGACCCTCCTGACGGAAGTGGTTAGTGCCATTGATCCCAGCCATCCCTCGCCCACCCAGTTTGAGGTGATCACCGCTGCGAGTTGGCTCCACTTTGCCCGTCAGCGGGTCGATGTCGCCGTGATTGAAGTTGGTCTGGGGGGGCGGCTAGATGCCACCAATGTGTGCGATCGCCCCTTGGTCAGCGTGATCACGTCCCTCAGCCGAGAACACTGGCAACGCCTCGGCCCCACCTTGGCCGATATCACCCGCGAAAAAGCCGGCATTCTGAAACCTGGGTGTCCGGCAGCGATCGCCCCCCAACCCGCCGAAGCGACAGCCGTGTTGAAGCAACGCTTGAGGGAACTGGGTTGCCCAGTGGTGTGGGTAGAACCTGCCAAGGCCCAAGGTGAAGGCTGGGCAGAATTGCCAGCACAAACAGTAGAGTGGGGCAGTCAAACTGGAGGGGAGCTGCTGGAAGCCTACACACCCCCTGCCCCCCTGCCCCCCTGCATCTCTCCACTCAAATACCCCCTCCCTCTTCCTGGTGCCCACCAACTAATCAATTCCGCCGTGGCAATTGCGGCCCTGCGACTACTCCAGATGCAGGGCTGGGCAATTGAAGATAGGGCGATCGCAGAGGGGATGGGACAAGCACAGTGGCCCGGACGGTTGCAGTGGACCCTATGGCATAACCGTCCTCTGTTGATCGATGGGGCTCATAACCCAGCCGGTGCAATGACGCTCAGGCAGTATGTAGACACGAGCGATCGCGTTACTCGTCCGGTGCACTGGGTGATGGGCATGATTGGCACGAAAGATCACGCCGATGTGCTACGAGAATTATTGCGGCAGGGCGATCGCCTCTCCCTAGTGCCCGTCCCCGACCATCTGCCCGTAGACCTAGAGTATCTCGCCCAGCTTGCCCGAGAGGTCTGTCCTGATTTGGCAGCGTGCCAGACCTTCAGCGATGTGATTGCAGCCCTGTCGGCGGCAGTAGCCGCGAGTCCTGCAACGCAGAGCATTGTCCTCTGTGGCTCACTTTATTTAATTGGGCACTTTTTTAAGCTCAGTCACTGCCTCAAGCAGCACCAGTAGTTTGCTAGGGCGGTGTGCAATGCCCCAAACCCCTTGATTTGCTAAGTACGCCGCGCACAAAAAATCAAGGACTTCAACTCATCCTGCATTGACGTTGAGCTTACAGCCTCGTCAGGACCCTAGGGCATTGCTGACTCATACAGAATCCGTCTGTAAAGTGGCAGTTTGTCATGATGTGAAACGTGCGCTGCGCGCACGTTTCACATCATGACAAATCGACTCAATAACTGACGGAGTCGGTATCAGATGTTGTTAGGGTCTTCCCCCAAAGCTCTCAGGCGCTCTGCCAATCGCTCGGCCCGTTGGCGTTCGGCTTCAGCCCGTTGGCGTTCGGCTTCAGCCCGTTCTGCTCCGGTGGGAATCACGTGTCCCTGGCGATCGCACCAGCGCAGCCACAGTCGCGTGACTTCATCTTCAAAGATTCCCTCCCACAGGGTTAACCCCAGACCCACCGCATTCAGCCAAACAAACTGCCCGACCTGACGGATGCCTTCAGCATCAGTCAGTTCAATGTAACCGTCAGGAGCGATCGCCCATACCCGTAACAGGGCGCCGTTCATCTCATTCGGTCCCTGGATTTGCTCCAGTGGATCAAAGACAACATAGTAGCGCACCCCAATCTGAGCATAAAGCTCTTTCTTGCTCAGCGTGCGGTTCTTTTGGCGCGATTTGGCACTCAGCGTTAGCTCGTCTCCTTCCTGGTTGGAAACAATTTCAATACAGACCTCTGGTGGTTTGCCAAATTCCCAGATGAAGTAAGAACGGTGTTGCCGCTGAGAAAAATCGTCTCGGCGCTGCACGCCCAGACTCAGCATGACATCGGGGACAATGGGATCACCATACAACTGATAAAATAATCCGATGTTGGCAGCCGCCAGAAAAGGCGGATTGATTGCTCTAGAGCTATACAGTGGCTCTACCAGTAAACGCTGCTGCTCCTCGGATTGGAAATTGTCCACAGGGGTATCGTCCTCCAGAACGAGGTGGCTAATGTCAAGCTCTGTAACCAGGTCATTGGAATCCTCTTCCTGGTTGAGGTCTTGCAGCGTCATGGACAGCACCTGAACTCGATACTTCATTATCCTGCAATTTTTTTCAGGCTTACACGCCGCCAGTGGCGGTGCTCAAAGTCATGTTGTACTAGAATTCATGCAAGAACATTTTCAACGTGAATTCTGGATAAGCTAAAGCTCTTGATATTCCGCGCGCGACGCCCATGGAACATCAAGAGTTCTGGGGCACGGCACCTACGTGCTGCTTCAAAACTTTCTTAACCAGAACTGACGGTTTTTACGCTTTTGGGGTGAGTCAGCCCGTTGGTGAACCCATTACCCAGCTACGCACCCCCTGGTCATTCTCCCCGCTTCCGCTATGACTCCCAACCTCTCAAAAAATTGGGTTGCCGCGTTGCTTAAGGTTGGTTCTCAAGTACGGGCAGAACTGCAGCCGTTGCGATCGCGCCTCTTAAATGACCCCCACTACCGGATGCAGTCTATTGAAGAAGTCCAGATGGCGGCTGCGCTGGGAGTTCGCATTGATGTGAACCGAGCCACCGTAGATGATTGGTTGCGGTTGCCAGGGCTATCGATCCACCAAGCGCGATCGCTCGTTACCTTGAGCCAGAGCGGCGTACCATTTCATTGCCTGGAGGATATTGCCGCCGCTCTTAGTCTGCCGCCTCAGCGGTTAAAGCCGATTGAGGCTGTTTTGCAGTTTTGCTACTACGACCCCGATGGTCTAGAAACAGTGCAGCGACTCAACCCCAACACCGCCTCGCTGGATGCCTTGCTGAAGCTGCCAAAGATAGACGTGTTTTTGGCTCGCAGAATTGTGCAGAATCGACAGTTCTATGGCAATTACCGCAATCTGGTGGATTTGCAACGACGGTTGGCGCTGCCGCCAGACTTAGTCGCAACGCTGATGCATTATTTTCAGTTCTAAGCGTTCAGCGTTAAGGGTTCAAGTCTAACCATCGGTCGCTTGTAGCAGACGATTTCCCTGGGCAGGGGCGATCGCCTCGGGCAGGGGATTTGCAATCGGGCCAAACCGCTCGAAGGGAAAGAAACGAAACACAGCATGACCAATGATGTTGCGCCGGGGTAAGAAGCCCCAAACGTGCGAATCATTACTATTGTTGCGGTTATCTCCCATGACGAAAAATGCATCCGCAGGAACCGTTACCTGAGGCATTTCATACTTGGGCGGTTCTGCAATGTAGGGTTCCTGAAGCGGTTGTCCGTTCAACACGACCTGTCCTTGTCGAACCTGAATCGTGTCTCCCGCTTGACCAATCACCCGTTTGATAAAGGCTTGGTCGGTGGTAAACCCTAATTCCTGCAAGCGATCAGGTGGGTCAAAGACGACAATTTCTCCCCGGCTGGGAGGCCGGAATCGATAGGAAACCTTTTCGATTACGAGGCGATCGCCCACTGCCAACGTGGGCACCATCGAATCGGAGGGAATGTAGCGTGGCTCTGCAATGAAGAACCGAATGAATAAGGCCAGCACCAGCGCAATCACCAACACTTGTAGGTTTTCGCGCCAGGAACTTTGGTCTTTGCTGGCTCCAGGTTTTGAGGATGGCTTGGAAGACTTTTCTGACATGCTGTTTATTGTGGCATGGACACTGCCCCTGATGGAGAAGCTAAAAGGCAAAAAATTCCTCCGTCCTGACCTGGCTCAGTCTAGCACTCGTCGCCAACACAACGTCTTGGATTTGCTGTGTGCGATCGCCCACCGCACAGATATCAATCTCAAACTCGCTCAAGTTCAACCCCTGTCTGGTTAACAGCACTTCGGGAAGGACTCCAACTGCTTCCAGGTAATGGAAGGCTGGCCAGCGTTGTGAGAGCGATCGCCATTCCTCCCAGTAGGGCAACGCATCCGGCGTTTCAGGATTGGATTGTACCAACCAGAGCGACTGACGAAAACCAGCTTCCCGCAGCCAGTCGATGTGGCTTTTCAACGGCGCAATCCCCGATCCTTCGGCAATGTAAATGCGAGGACGATGGGGCAGTTGCTTCAGCGTCATCAGGCCGTAAGGCCCCCGCATTGCAATGGTTTCTCCTACCGCCAAATCCTGGATAAAGGCTGAACTCCAGCCCACCCGCGACACACACAGCTCAATTTCTGGGCAACGCGACGGTGAAGAAGCGATCGAATAAATTTTGGAAAATGTTTTGCCGTTCCGTTCAAATTTGGGCCAGACGGATTGTCCTGGCAAGAAGCAGAAGTCAGAGCGATCGAGTTCTAGGCGAATTGACTTAATAGTGGGGGTGAGCCAGCGCGAGGCAATCACAACACCAATACAGTCCATCGGTTGGGATGGACGCAACACCTCAATACTTTGCAAGATTCAGTCTCCCGCCTGTGCAGCGCAGGCATTGAACAAACAACACCCCAGGCAGGCATCCTGACTCAGCTAGCTTGGAACGTTTTGCCAATCGCTTTGACCTTAACGGACAGTGGCGCGATCGCAAACCCGCTTGAAACTGCATCACAGTTGCGGCACAGCGCCGGATTCTCACCGGACTTTCCCTCGACAGCCCAGAAATTTGAGCTGCTGTGTTTGGACTGGTCCCCCAAACAACCTGGAGTTTAATTAACGTTCTATCTTAACGTGAATTCAGGGTACGCTGAAACCCTTGATGTTCCGTGGGCGTCGCGTACGGAACATCGAAGGTTTTGGGGCACCGCACTCGGCGCGGCGCCCCAAAACCCGCTGAACCAGAACCGACGTTATCTTAAAAGGGGCAGTCTCTCAAGCGAGAGCCACCGCCAAAAGTGACCGTGCGTTTACCAGACTAAGGAACAACTAATCAGCATGAATCAAGGACAAGGCTGGTATGTGGTGAGGCAAGCCAGCGGCCATTGCGAGATTGTGCCTGCTGGAAGATTGCCTGCGGTATTAGAAAATTCGGCAGACCAGGAGAAGCGGGAACAGTGGGGACCGTTTGAGACTCAGGCAGAGGCGATCGCCCGTCGGGTTGGGCTGATTCGGGCCGGCAAGTGCCGACCAAACTGATGTCATCTTTAGACTAATGTGGATTCCGGAACATCGAAGAGTTTTGGGCACCGCGCCGGGTGCGGTGCCCAAAACCCTTGCTTTTCCGTGCGCGTCGCGCACGGAAAAGCAAGGGTTTCAGCTTATCCCGAATTCACGTCAATTACGGAGTGGCGTTCGCTCTACGTCTTTGCCGATATTCAGCAATCTCCTGATTAAGCACCTGGAGCGCTCGCGCAAACTGTGGGTCGGCAGGTGTGCCGATCGCCTCACGATTTTTACTAAGGGCTTCCCGTTGAGCCTCCGTCAATTCCAGGATGACATCCGGCTCGATGCCTGCATGGTTAATATCCCGCCCGCTGGGGGTGAGGTACTTGGCAACCGTGACAGCCAGACCAGAACCGTCTCCCAAGCTGCGTACTGACTGCACCAGCCCTTTGCCAAAGGTCTTTGTCCCCACTAGTTCAGCGCGATCGTTGTCCTGCAATGCACCGGAAAGGATTTCGCTAGCGCTAGCAGAACCACCATCCACCAAAATCACCAACGGTTTGTCAGTTAACGCTGTCCCGTTGGCATGCTCTCGGTCAGACACACCCTGACGATTCACCGTTGACACAATCACCCCTTCATTCAGCCACATGCGGGCGATGTCAATGCTGGCATAGAGCAAACCACCGGGGTTAGATCGTAGGTCCATAATGTAGCCCACAACGTTTTGCCGTTCTAGGGCCTGGATGGCCTCCTTCATCTCCTTTGCGGCATTGGCGCTAAAGGTATTGAGGCGAATGTAGCCAACTTTGCCGTCCGGCGTGTCTTGAGTGGAAAAGCGCACTGGGTGAACTTCAATGCGGGCACGCCGCAGACGAAACTCGATTTCCTGAGTGCCACGGCGAATTGTCAGGGTCACTTCAGAACCCACTGGCCCCCGGATCAACGTGACCGCCTGGTTAGTATCCATCCCTTCCGTGCTGCGACCATCAATTTTGATAATCACATCTCGCGCCTGGATGCCAGCCCGGTCTGCTGGAGTGTCTTCAATGGGAGCAATTACCACCAGTTCCTTCGTATCTGCGTCCTGAGAGAGCTGGATTCCGACCCCCGTCAGTTCCCCAGAAGTATCGATCTGCATATTGCGAAATTCCTGGGGATCCATAAAGCGAGTGTAGGGATCCTCCAGTTTTTCCAGCATTTCGCGGATTGCAGCGTAGGCTTCCTCGCGACTGCTATAGGTCCGCCCTAGATACTCGCGTCGGACAGCCTGCCAATCAACCTGGTTAAAGGTGGCATCGACATAGTTGCGGTCAATCAACTGCCACACTTCATCGACAAGTTCCTTGGGACTTTCCTGGAAAAAGGCTTGCCCCTGAGAAAGATGTAGGCCTGCTCCGGTAACAGTAACCGCGCTAACGGCGACTGCGGTTGCACCCAGGACAAGCCCACGCTTTGTGATTGCCATAGAATTTTACCTGACGGAGGTGTGAGAGAAGGTACGCCCAATCTAGCACAGACCGAGCTTAGGAGTAGATAGACGCATCTGGCAGAGCAGGCAGCAAACTATTGGGGATCAACCCACTTCCCATCTGCCTTGATCAAATTAATTAACTCTTTGACCCCCTGCTCTTCAGGAACCCGTTTAATTTCTTCACGTCCGCGATACAAAGCAATGTATCCGGCTTGCTTGCCAACGTAACCATAGTCGGCATCAGCCATCTCACCAGGGCCATTGACGATACAGCCCATCACCGCAATGTTAAGCCCCGTTAGATGGTTAGTGGCCTGACGCACCTTGTGCAGCACATCCTCCAGGTTAAACAGGGTGCGACCGCAGGAAGGGCAGGCAACATATTCCACCATCGTGCGCCGCAGACCAAGTGCCTGTAGGATGCTGTAGCAAACGGGGATCTCTTTTTCGGGAGCCTCTGTCAGCGAGACGCGGATTGTGTCACCAATTCCTTCGGCCAGCAGCGTACCAATGCCAGCGGTGGACTTAATGCGTCCGTATTCCCCATCGCCAGCTTCAGTCACACCTAGGTGCAGAGGGTAGTCCATCCCGAGTTCATCCATCCGCTTCACCATCAGACGGTTGGCAGCAATCATCACAGGCACACGGGACGCCTTGAGGGAGATCTCAAGATTGTAGAAGTCTAGCGATTCACAGATACGAATGAACTCTAGGGCTGACTCTACCATGCCTTCGGGGGTGTCGCCGTAGGTAAACAGCATGCGCTCGGCCAGGGAGCCATGGTTGACCCCAATCCGCATAGATTTGTTCTGTTCCTTCAGAGTCAACACCAATGGCTCGAGGGTTTCACGAATTTTGTCGCCAATTTCATCAAATTCTGCCCGGGTGTACTCGCTGCGATTGGGTTGAGGCTTCTCAAACACGTAGAGGCCCGGGTTGATGCGGACGTTATCAACGTGCTTAGCAGCTTCCAGGGCAATTTTCAAGCCATTGTGGTGGACATCAGCGACTAGCGGCACGGCTTGATAGGTGGCGAGCAGTCGTTTGCGGATTTCCTCCATCGCTTTGGCGTGGGCCATGCTGGGAACAGTGACTCGCACGATCTCGCAACCGATCTCATGAAGGCGACGAATGGCTGCCACGGATCCTTCAATATCTAGCGTGTCTTCGTTGATCATCGACTGGACAGCGACCGGGTGATTTCCCCCAATGGTGATGCTGCCCACCGGGACGGGGCGAGTCTTGCGCCGGGGGATGGTGGTATCGGTTGAGGTGGAGGGAAACGTGGGTTCAGTGATGACTGGGTTAGGAAGAGTTTGCATACCTGCTCGTCGATGGCGATGCTATGGTGATCCGTGTTGACTGGTTACTCGTGTTGACTGGTGATTCGGGGTTACCGAGGCCGTGATGCAACCAATTTCACAATAACTATGTTCCAGAGTGCCATAGATTGCGATCGCCTGGACAAAATTGTCGTCTCCCACACACCAATTGCCTAGGCAGGGGCAGTTAGGTGCGATCGCACCTAACTGCCCTAGTCTCATCCCAGTTTCCAAATCACAGCTTCCAAATTGATCGACACGGCTAGGTAACGTGAAGTCCGGATATGCTGAAACTCTTGATGGTCTGTGCGCGACGCGCACGAAACAGCGAGAGATTTGGGGGCACCGCGCCGGGCGCGGTGCCCCCAAATCTCTCCGGGTGTTGTTTAATCCAAATATGATTGTTTGCGTGAGGAGTGCACTCCATGCACTCCTCACGCAAACAATCATTGATTAAACTCAGCAACGCCACTCCCTGAACCAGAACTGACGTAAGGCAGGGCAAGATCCTACAGCTTAAGGAAGCAGTGTTATGGTCATAGTCCACCACACCACTCCAGGCGGCTAGATCGGCCACTCTGAAGCACGAACTCTCCTGCATGAATGCTTGAGGAGATGCCTTGGTGTACGGTGTTGCTAGGCGACAAGGCAGGTCAACAGCCTACTCGATGTTGATCGACGTGGGGCGATCGCTCCCTGAGGGTGTAGGGGGAGTGGC
Source organism: Synechococcales cyanobacterium M55_K2018_004 (assembly GCA_015295905.1). Taxonomy (GTDB): domain Bacteria; phylum Cyanobacteriota; class Cyanobacteriia; order Elainellales; family Elainellaceae; genus DVEB01. The sequence continues at coordinate 34,735 of DVEB01000183.1, read as the reverse complement.
CAAGGTAGACCGGAACTCGGCATAGAGGCGATCGCGCCAGCTAAAGAACGGCTCGAACACACCCACATCGGCGATCCCCGATACACCTTGGCCCTTTAGGGCGGCGGGAATATCGAGGTAGTTGCCGGCTGGAAACTTGAGGTACATGGATAGACCTGCAACCGCAAAGTCCGCTAGGGTGGGGTGGTCGGTGACTAGGTAGGGTTGCTCCATAAGGATGAAGCAGAGAGCAGTGAGGTCACGCTTCATCGCCTCCGTTGCGGTTTTGAGGGCGTTGGGGGTAAGTCCGGCTCCCAGTTCCAGGAAGCCAAACAGTTGATTGGGGACTACCCCAAGGAACGTCTTCACCACCTCTGGCGTGGTTGCAGGCAGAAATGCTTGCCGCAAGCTAGGGTTGTTGCTGAGAGCACCGATCAAGCACTTACGGGCATTCAACCCAATGGACTCATCGGCCCACTGCTCAATCATCAAACATAGTCCTTTTTGCCGGGGATCGCTGGGAATGATAGGGCGATCGGGGTATTTCCTGTCGAGGTATTCGGCGATCGCAGTTGAGTCGGCAATCACCTCATTGCCATCCTTAAGGACGGGAACCTGCCGCTGGCCAGAGAGTCGATAGACATCCAGTTGTCCAATACCAGGAACGACTTCAATCTTGCGGTAGGGTAGCCCCTTGTAGTCCAGGATCAGCCGGACTTTCTCACAGTAGTGAGAGAATTCAAATTGGTATAGCTCCAGCATGAATCGCGAAAACCTCTGCTTAGAATTAAGCCTATTGTTACAAATTCCTGCCAGGCTTGTGGGTTGGCGCAATCACGTTGGGCTAACACAGGGTCTTGTTAAAGGTTTCTTACGGGGCGATCGCCAATGCCGTCCGCTTTTTCTATGATGCGGATATAAATCATTGACTGAGCGGGAGGCAACTATTCTGGCACAGCAAAAATGGCGCGAAATGGCGCTCTGGGAGCAGTGGGTAGTGGCCACGATGGTTGCTGAGGTGTTGGGCATTGGGGCGATCGCCCTGGCAGCGACTTTTCTGCCTACGGTGGAGGCGAGTCGGCTGCGAGAAGCCCTGGTCGCTAGTATCGGCGTGGTCTACGGCGCCATTTTAGGCGTGGCACAATGGTTAGTGCTGCGGCGACGTATTCCCCACTCAGAAGGATGGATCCTAGCAACCGTCGGGGGGTCGCTGGTGGCCTGGGTCGTGGGTGTGCTAGTCAGTGTCCTACTGGCGCTGACCTATTTTGGGGAAACCGATTATCGCGGCAGCGTGTTGCCTGCGATCGCCCTGCTGGGAGCCTGGATTGGGCTGGTACTGGGGTTTGCTCAGTGGACTGTGCTACGGCGGGTCTATCAGCGGGCAACCCTGTGGGTAGGGGCGAATGTGATCGCTTGGGCGGTGGGTCTACCGATTGCCTTTATCGGGGCAGGCTTGACGCAGCAAGCAACTTCTACGCTGAAAAGTACCCTGATTGGCGTCCTCACGGGAGTAGCAAGCGGTACGATGATTGGGGTCATTACTGGAACTGCACTGGTCTGGTTGCTGCGCTCGCGATCGCCCCGGCCCTGAACACTGTGGCTCAGATTAATCCAGACGAGATGTTGAGCTCGGAGCCTAGCCCTGCACCCCCCTATAGTGTTTGAAACACCCGGCATCTCTCGCTAAAAATCTTTTCATTACTAATCTTTTCTTGACTTGATTGGATCCTTTCACCGGATCCTTGCTCCAGAGGCTGACCTATGCTGAAGCTCTACTACCATCCCCTGTCTCCAGCAGCGCGGCGGGTCTGGATTACGCTGTTGGAAAAAGCGCTCCCCTTTGAACTGATAGAACTGCGGTTAGATGGGGATCAGTTTCAACCTGAATTTTTAGCCATTAATCCCTTCCACCACGTCCCCGCACTAGTGGATGAGGACCTCCATCTGTTTGAATCACTAGCCATCTTGGACTATCTGGAGACGGCTCACCCCATCCCGGCTATGCTGCCAACAGAACGGCGGTCACTGGCGCTTGTCCGTATGGTGGAAATGGTCACGGTAAACGAACTAGCGCCCGCCATGCGCCCTTTGGTGGAACACGACTTGGGCATGGCAGTGGTGGACTCCCTGAAGCTGGAGCAAGCCCACCGCAAAACCCGGCGAGTGCTTCAGTTTTTTGAACAGCAGTTGGACGATCATCCCTACTTTGGTGGGAAATACCTTACCCTAGCAGACGTGGTAGCAGGAGTCTCTGTCCCACGCTTGGCAACGCTTGGCTTTTCCTTTGCCGAATTTCCTCGCCTGCAAGCCTGGTGCGATCGCCTCCAAGCTCGCCCCTCCTGGCAGGAGACTGAACCCTCGCCGGAATTGCTGACCAAATTTGCAGCGGAGATCGCTGAGCGCCGCAACCATGCAGGCCCCCCTCAGCAAATGGTTGAAGACACTAACCCTTAATTTTTGTGATTGAGTTTACGTTTCAGGCCATCGACATCACAACAATGAGGAATAGCGCTAGTTCTTTCACAGCCGTTGAGGGGTGAGACTTTGATGTTGAAAGCAGCAGATATTATGACTCGTGATGTTGCCACTATTGGGAGTTCTGCGACGGTGGCAGAGGCTGTCCTGCTGATGAAGGAACGGGGGTGGCGATCGCTCATCGTTGAGCGGCAGCACGATCAAGATGCCTACGGCATCATTTCCGAGACCGATATTGTGTATAAGGTGGCCGCACTAGGCAAAGACCCCCGCAAGATGCGTGTCTACGAGATCATGACCAAGCCCTGCATAGTGGTCAACCCAGAACTGGGGGTGGAGTATGTCGCGCGGTTGTTCGCCAACCACCGACTGCGCATTGCGCCCGTCATTCAGGGCACCCTGTTGGGGGTCATTTCCGTCTCTGACATCCTGACCAAAAGTAACTTTATCGAGGAACCACGTGAGGTTAGCTTAGGCCAAAAAGTAGATGAGGCGATCGCTCTAGCCCGACGACTCTGCGACGAGCAGGGCCCCACGTCTGAAGCCTGCCTCAATGCCTGGGCAACGGTGGATGAACTGCAAGCTGAAGCTGCCTTTCAACAGGGCATTGTGCTGGAGAAAACCGCCTTTGAAGCCTTCTGCGAGGAGTTCCCAGAAGCAATGGAAGCAAGGCTCTACCGCAACTGGTGTAGTGGGTAGGGACTGAGGCAATCAGGGGTTAGGCTCTGTTGGCTCCCGCGTGAGCATCAATCTAGGTTAAGAGGGATTTGGGGCACCGCACCCGGCGCGGTGCCCCAAATCCCTCTTAATCAAAACTGACGTACGTTCTTTTTAGAGAGCAAGCTTTGTACTGGTATCGGTTCAGTGATTGGTTTAGCGTGTTCTTGCTATCGTGCTTGTTTGCTGATTAGAACTTGCTAGAGTTGGAATCAGATGGATTGGAGGAAGTGTCGTGGCGGGACAAATTTTGTTGGTAGATGATGAGCCAGGATTGCGTCAGGCGGTGCAAGCATACTTAGAGGACAGTGGCTTTACGGTGCAAACTGCCAGCAATGCCCGCGACGGTTGGGATTTATTGCAGCAAAGTTTGCCTGACCTGGTGATTACTGACATCATGATGCCGCAGGTAGATGGCTACCAATTTCTGAAGCAGATGCGAGATGACCCTCGATTTGAGACCTTGCCTGTGATCTTCCTAACAGCACGAGGGATGACGAGCGATCGCATCCAGGGCTACACCGCAGGTTGTGATGCCTACCTGCCAAAACCCTTTGACCCAGAAGAACTAGTGGCGATTGTCAACAGCCTGCTCGAACGTCGGGCTGCCCTGAACCGTGCTGCCAGCGACAGCGAAACCCCCGATATTGCTGAGATGGCCCGCCAAATTGCCGAGATCCGCGCCATGCTGAACCAACGCGGGTCGATCGCACAAACTCCAGCGCCCATCAAGATCGACCTCACCCCGCGTGAGCAGAGCGTCCTGGAGCGAGTGGCTGAAGGATTGATGAACAAAGAGATCGCTCGTCAACTCGACACCAGTGTTCGCAATGTAGAGAAGTACGTCAGTCGTTTATTTAGTAAAACGGGGACAAACAGCCGCACCGAGCTCGTTCGCTATGCGCTGGAGCACGGCTTAACGAAATAGGTGTGTCCTTGCAATCTTGGCCTCGTAGGCCCAACCTCTGCCTACAAAAAACCCTCGTCGAACTCGCGTTACTCCCAGAGTCGCCGACGAGGTTTGCCTCCCAACCGTTCATGGGTATCCCTCAATAGTCGGGGAATCTCTAACTGTTCCGGACAGCGGGGCAGACAATCACCACACTCAGTACAGCGATCGCCCCTCCGGCCAGGAAACCAGTGGCCAGCGTTCTCAAACATACCATAGCGGTATTTGCCAAAGTCGGTCATGTTGTAGGCGATCGCCAGGTTCCGCAGCCGTAGCACTTCTGGAATATTAATCTGCTCTGGGCAAGGCAAGCATTGGAAACACTGGCTACACCGGTCGGCTCCAAGCACAGAGCGCTGGTGCTGGAGCAGGGTTTCCAGACGTTGTTTTTCTGTCAAGCTCAGAGGTTGGGTTTGCTGCGAGACGGCCAGGGGTTCCTCTAGTTCCTGAGGATTTGCAGGCCCAATACTTAGCGTTGTCACCCGTGGATCGCTGAGCAAAAATCGGTAGCTCAGGTGCAGGGGCGAGTAAGGTTCGCAGAGGTGGCGCAGTTGTTCAGGGGGGGTGTAGAGCATCCCGCCTTTGTCAGCAGGGGAGATAATGAACACACCCATATCTCTCTGATGGGCCAGTTCTACTGCCGCTGCGTTGCGTTGGTTGAAGAAGTAATAATGCAGGTTGACAAATTCAAACTGGTCAGTGGCGATCGCCCTCAAAATGATCTCCAGGGGCGCATGGGTGGAAAACCCTACGTGACGAACCTTGCCAGCCGCGATCGCCGCTCGCACTGCGGCCATACACCCATCAGGATGCTCGACTAGTGCTAGGTGCTCCCAAGTATTGATGCCGTGGATGGCAAGGCAATCGATTACATCCACCCCTAACCGTTGTAGCGATCGCTCAATACTCGCTGCCATTGACCGGGCATCTTTTGCAGGCGGAATTTTCGTTGTAACAATCAGGTCTGAGCGAGGGCGGCCCACGCCTCGACGCAAAGCCTCACCAAGATAGGCTTCGCTGTTGCCATAGCCTTGCGCCGTTTCCAAATGGTTGATGCCAAGCTCGACCCCTGCTCGGATGGTGGCGATCGCTCCCTCCTGAGAGGCCAAGTATCGCATTGTTCCCAGCGAAAAGACGGAGACCTGCAACTCCGTTCGGCCAAATCGTCTGAGTTGCATGGACTGCTCTGTAGGGAAGGGGAGAGGGGGGAGGCGAGGGCGGGGGTGGGCGGTAAGAACGACGTTACCCACTTTCCCTGCCCTCTAGCTTTCGTTCTCTTTCAACCGACCTCGCTGGATTAAATCCTCAGGTCGCAGGTTGGCTAGAAAATCACGAAAAGCCTTGCTTTCTGCTTCATCTGCATCACGGTCAACCGGGATGGAGGCATCTGCCAGCACCTCTTCCATCACCCAGATGGGACTGCGGGTGCGGAGGGCGATAGCGATCGCGTCACTGGGACGAGCATCAATTTCCTTCTTGGTTTCACCCTGGCGGACGGTAAGGATAGCAAAGAAAGTGTTGTCTTGCAGGGAATGGATGACAACCCGTTCAACCACCATGTCCCATTCGTCCAGCAGATTGACGAACAGGTCATGGGTGAGCGGGCGGGGTGGTGTTTGGTTTTCGAGCACGCTCAGGATTGCCCTAGCCTGGTCTTGCCCAATGTAGATGGGCAATTGCCGCCGTTCTGTCGCATCCCTCAGAAGGATAATCGGGCTGCGGGTAGCTGCCTCAAGAGCAATTCCAGCGACCTTCATCTCGATCATGTGCGTAGCCTCTAGAATCCGTTAAGCGAAGGGTAGTAGGAGGGAGGTGAATCTATAATCTATTGATCCTGACGAATACACCGTAACAAACGGACTGGCTTTCTTGCGTGGCCGTCTGGCATGACTGTTTGCCATCGAGCTGGATAGACACGTACAGGTGGAAATCGAGAGAGGAAAGCCAGAACTTAGGACTGCAAAGATTCTCGCTGAAACGTCGTCATTGTTCCAGCCCGATCGGTTTGCATTCCTGACCTCTGGGGTGGGGGCACCAGGGGGATCACACGATGCGTCACTGAGTCAGACATCCCATGGGTATGACAAGATCTAGATTAGCGAACTCGTCAAGCACGGGATGTCTTTATTGAACACCAGTATGCCCCGATCTGGATGCCCAACCATAGCTTCAATCTGGAAACTTTAACGAAGCGATCGCTCCCTACTAACCTCACTCCCTTCACCTATGTTCACTGGCCTCATCCAAGCCACTGGCTACCTCCATCTCCGCGACGCTGAAACCGTCCGCATCACCTGTGCCACAACACCGGAAGCGATTCTGCCTTCCCTCACCCTAGGAGACAGCGTGGCTGTCGATGGCGTCTGCCTCACCGTCACCGAAATTTTGGAGGATGGGTTCATTGCCGCTGTTTCCCCCGAAACCCTGCGCCGCAGCACCCTCGGACGACGGGATGGTGCGCTGGTCAACCTAGAGCCTTCGCTGCGAGTTGGCAGCAAGTTGGGGGGGCACTTCGTCACAGGCCACGTTGATGGCGTGGGCTATCTGGAGTCTTCTGTGCAGGCGGCAAATGCCTGGGAGATGACGTTCACGACGGACGATCTGCGTGTGTCACGCTACATTGTGCCAAAGGGCAGCATTGCAGTGAATGGTATCAGCCTAACGGTGGCACACTGTGATGCGGTCGGGAGTTGGTTTCAGGTGGCGGTGATTCCCCTTACCTACGCTGAGACCAACCTGGGAGTGCTGCAACCCGGTCACCCGGTGAACCTGGAAGGGGATGTGTTGGGCAAATACGTTGAGAAATTTCTCCGGCTGGGGACGATTTCCTCCAATGACCCAGTTTCCCCCAATGACCCAGTGGCTGAACTGGAAGAGCGGTTGGTGCGATCGCCCGATGGCGGCATTTCGTTAGAGTTTTTGGCAGACCATGGTTATCTCTAACGTGAATTCCGAACAAGCTGAAACGCTTGATTGTCCGTGCGTGTCGCCGCACCCGGCGCGGTGCCCCAAAACCCGCTGAACCAGAACTGACGTTATCCTTAGCATCTCTAGATTTCTAGAATCGGCTTACTGCATCCGATCGATGGTGCGATATTGAATCGCTTCCGCAATATGGGGAGTTTGCACCTGCTCATCGCCGGCCAAATCCGCAATCGTCCTGCCTACTTTCAAAATGCGATCGGTGGCACGAGCCGAGAGGCCAAGCTTGCGGATGGCGTTCTCTAGCAAAGTGCGGGTGGCGTCATCGAGGGCACACCATTGTTTCAGGTGGCGGCTCTGCATTTCGGCGTTGCAGCGCAGGTTGTCCTGCTGGAAGCGATGACGGGCACGATCGCGCGCTTGTTCCACCCGCTCTCGCACTGTTTTGGAAGGCTCCCCAGTGGTCTGCTGCACCATCTCTTCGGGCTTCAGGCGGTTCACTGCGACCTGGAGGTCAATCCGGTCCATCAGGGGGCCAGAGAGCTTGGCCCAGTAGGCCTCTCGCTGGCGGGGGCTACAGGTACAGGGCTGCACCGTATCGCCAAAGTAGCCGCAGGGACAGGGGTTCGTGCTGGCCACCAAGGTGAACTGCGCCGGGAAGAAGACCGACTGACGCGTGCGTGAAATCGTCACACAGCCGTCTTCTAAGGGCTGCCGGAGGAATTCCAGCACATCTCGCTTAAACTCGGTGAGTTCGTCAAGAAATAAAATCCCTCGGTGGGCCAGGGAAATCTCACCGGGGCGGGGAAAGCTGCCCCCACCCACGAGGGAGGGGCCAGAAGCAGAGTGGTGGGGACTGCGGAAGGGGCGATCGCCCACTAGTGCTCCCTTCTCCTTCAGCAAACCGGCAACAGAGTAGATCTGCGTCACCTCTAGGGCTTCCTCAAAGCTGAGGGCTGGCAGAATGCCAGGGAGCCGTCTTGCCAGCATGGTCTTGCCACTTCCAGGCGGCCCCACAAAAATTAGGTTGTGTCCTCCGGCAGCAGCGATCTCCAGCGCCCGACGGGCATGCGCCTGTCCTTTGACGTCTTTCAGGTCGAGGGGACGGGCTTGAGAGCGGGAGAGTTCTTGCAGTCCATCGAGTTGCAGCGGTTGATAGCGATTGGGTTCGTTCAAAAAGTCTGCCACCTCTGACAGATGTTGGAAGCCGTAGACATCGATGCCTTGGACGACAGCGGCTTCGCGAGCATTGTCTGCCGGGACAACAACACCTTTGATGCCTAGGCGTTTTGCGGTGGCGGCGATCGCCAACACCCCTGCTACCGGACGCAATGCCCCATCCAGTGAGAGTTCTCCTAGAAATAGGTAGTGTTCCAGCAAAGCAGGGCTGACCTGTTCGGAAGCGGCAAGAATCCCAACACTAATGGGCAGGTCGAAGCTTGGCCCTTCTTTTCGCAAGTCGGCTGGGGTTAAGTTTACAACCACCTTCCGCATCGGAAAGGCATAGCCCGCGTTCTTCAGGGCTGTTTTCACTCGTTCTCGCGACTCTTGCACAGCGGTATCGGGCAGCCCCACCACCACAATTCCCGGCAGGCCGCCTGCAATATCCACCTCAACCCCCACCTTCACAGCATCAATGCCCAGCAATGATGCACTCCACGTCCGCGATAGCATGGCAACTCCCGATCAATGCCCCTGAGTCCGACGCAACTTCGAGCATGGTTGTTTGAGGCGTAGGACGCAATGCGCGATCCTCTTCAAACGCCGACTACTGTGCGTGCGTCAGGGAGTGCGTGCGTCAGGCGCCCACAACAACCGTGGCTCAAACTCGCGTCTGTTTTAAGATGCCCTGCTGCGAGAGCAACTGAACAGGACAAGCCATGATGAGCAGCAATGCTCATTTAGGACTTCTGGTGTTGAGGCCGAGTGAAACCCTGATGAAGATTTTTTCGTTGCGATAGAATCTTCTTCTACCCTCAGGACTCGATGAGTGCCTGACGCATCTACCAGGGCTACTACCATGTTGATTGCGGGGAAGTTTTCCCGTCTTTTTTGGCTCTTGCTCCTCAGCTTGAGCCTTACGCCAGTTGATCGCGCGATCGCCCAGTCCATTAGACCCGATAACAGCGCAGGCACTCAGGTGCGGCAATCAGGAGGGCAATACTACATCACGGGAGGGGCGCAATCCCATGATGGGGCCAACCTTTTCCATAGCTTTGAACAATTTGGACTCTCGCCACATGAAATCGCCACCTTCCTGGCAGACCCCGCCGTTCGCAACATTCTAGGACGGGTGACAGGCGGCAGTGCCTCCCTGATCGATGGTCTACTGCGGCTCAGGGGCAGCAACGCCAACCTCTACCTGATGAACCCTGCCGGATTTATCTTTGGGCCAAACGCTCGCCTTGACCTGCCCGCCTCCTTCACCACCACAGCCGCAACGGGAATTGGCTTCGCTAGTGGGTGGTTCAGCGCCATAGGAGCCAATGCCTACGCAGACCTAGTGGGGACTCCCACCACCTTTGCGTTTACAACAGCACAACCAGGAACCATTCTCAATGCTGGGATGCTGGCTGTGCAGCCAGGGGAAACCCTGATCCTGTTGGGAGGCAGTGTGGTAAATACCGGCAGCATGGCCGCACCGGGCGGGACGATCACGCTGGCGGCAGTACCGGGGCACAACCTCGTGCGGCTCAGTCAGGAGGGGTTTGCCCTCAGTCTAGAGTTTGAGCCACTCTCAACGGGTGGACAGGTGACCACAGCCCTACCCCAACCCTGGACAGGGGCGATCGCCCAACTCCCGCAACTGCTCACAGGGGGTGACGTGCAGAATGCAACTGGTGTAGTGGTGCATGCGGATGGCACCATTCGCCTCACAGGTTCTGGCTTAAGCGTGCTCCCCTCCCCAGGAACGGCGTTGATTGGGGGGAACCTAGAGGCATCCAACCCCACAGGCTTGGGAGGAGCGATCGCCATTCTGGGGGCGCAGGTAGGACTATTAGAGGCCACCGTGCGGGCAGATGGAGCGACGGGTGGCGGGCGGGTTTTAATTGGGGGCGATCGCCGGGGAGCGGGCAGCGTCCCCACTGCAGAGACTACGGTGATCAGCGCCAACTCCACCATCCGTGCTGACGCTCAAACCAGCGGCGATGGGGGCAGTGTGATTGTATGGGCAGATAACTTCACCCGGTTTCTCGGTTCCATCAGCACCCAAGCGGGGCAACAGTCTGGGGATGGGGGCTTTGTGGAGGTGTCAGGGCGGCGATCGCTCGTTTTCCAGGGAGCAGTCAGTACCCAAGCCCCGAATGGGCGAGACGGGACGTTGCTGCTCGACCCGACCAACATCAGAATTGTGGCGGGGGCTGGGAGCAATGACGTTGAGGTGCTGGATGGATCAATTTTTGCGGGCGATCGTCCTGGCGAAACCCTCACCCTTTCTGCCCGTGTGTTGGAACGACAACTCGGCAGTGTGACGCTGGAGGCCAGCAACGATATCACTATTGCTCCTGGTGTTTCGCTGATTTTTGCCCCCAGCCCAACACTCAGCCCCACCCTGACGTTTATAGCGAATGCTGATCGCAGCGGTGGCGGCGATTTTGTCATGGATCGCACCCAGTTGATTGCTGCCCCCAATCGCAACGTTGAGATTGCAGGCAACAATGTCACCCTTGGCAACATCAGCACACTCTCTGCCATCGGCAGTGGCAGTTCTATTCGTCTGACCAGTTTCAATGGATCCATCACCACCGGGGACCTTGATGCTGGATCTGTTGCTGCAGATGCAGGTGGGCGAGGCATCACCCTGACGGCAACTCGCGGCAATATCAACACAGGCAACCTCTTTACCGATGGGATCAATAATCCAATTGGCGGACCAATTACGCTGGCGGCTAGCGAAGGCACGATTACGACTGGCCACCTCGCCACTCGAAACAACAGCATTCTGATAGAGGGAGCTTATCTGCTCAATCGGAACGTGGTGGTGACCAATCAAAACTCCTCCGGCTCAATTACGTTTAGTCGGGCTGTGAATGGCGATCGCAACCTCTCGATTGTGGCTGGTGGTGGCAATGTCACCTTTGCAGGGCAGATCGGCGGACAAGCCCCCCTCCGCAGCCTGACCATCGAGTCTAGCCGCCGTACCCAGTTCAATCGCGCTGTGCGAGTGCGAGACTTAACGGTGAATGCGCAGGAGTTGACGGAGTTGCGTGGCCATGTCACCACGCTAGGGGGGAGCGGGCAGACCTACAACAGTCCGCTGTTCATTCAGGGCGATCGCACCCTGAGCGGCGATGAGATTAACTGGGGAAGTCTCGTCGATGGTGATGGCCACCTCACCCTCCAGCCCTTTTCCGTCGGACGAGACCTCGTGTTAGGTGGTGCGAGCGATCGCGGCCCTGCGACCCTTGACCTGCTGGCTTCAGAACTGAGCATCCTGCAACCTGGCTTCCGGTCCATCACCATCGGTGCAGCTGGCATGGAAAGTCCTCTCACCCTGCTGGGTAACCTGAATTTCAGCAATCCCACGCTGCTCCGAGGCAGTTCAATAACGGGGCAACCGGGGAGTCTTGTTGGCTCCAATGATGCCAGCCTGACGTTGCAGACCACGGGTAACATTCTCCTGCAAGATATTACAACATCGGGGCAACCGATTATCCTCACCAGCGAGTCTGGCAACATCCGCACCGGGAGCATCCGGTCCTCAAATCTAGAGGCCGCGGCTGCGGGGGGCAATGTGCAACTCTCGGCGGCGGGCGATGTGCGCGTCCGTTCCATTGACACCAGAGGGACAACGGGCGGAGCGATCGCCATCACCAGTGGACGGTTTTTTCAGGCGGTCGGGCAAATTCCCGAAACAGCGGCCAGTCTCTCGACGGCAGATGGTGGGGCGGGAGGTGCCATCACAATTCGCCATGGGGGCGATCGCAACACCCCCTTCATTGTTGGTAATGCCGCTCAGAATGGCACTGCCGCTGCCATGACAACGGGCAGTTCCAGGCTGACTCCCCTAGAAACCTTGGCGCCTATCACAATTCGTAACAATATCCGCGTGTTTGGCAGGGATCATCTTGCCCCGCCAACCTCGGTTCCAGCCCCTCTTGCTAGTGTTGAGCGTCCCCAACCCTCGACTGACTTACTGTCTCTCATCGATCCAGCGATTATTTTGCCTGACTTGGTCGTGGACTCCTCCGATACCTTCGACGGCACGGCCTACCACAGTCTTGAGCGCAATCTTTCCACCGAGTTCTCCGATTACTTTGGTTTTCCAGAGGAACGCCAGCTGCCAACGCTGGCGGGAGCATTATCTGTGTTAAATCGTGTGCAATCGGCAGGCTTGGGGCGACCTGCGCTACTCTATTTGCTGTTTGTGCCTGCCCAACTGTCTCCAGGGGAACAAGACTTCGGCAAGCACCCACCCCAAGACTCCGACCACCTGGAAATTGTCCTAGTAACTGCCCATGGTTCACCGATCCGTCGTCGCTTGCCGCAGGTGACTCGTGCCTTGGTCAGGCATATGACTCAACGGCTCAATGCCGAAGTCACAGACCTACGGCGCACTCGTTCTAATGGCTATTTGCGTCCAGCCCAACAGCTCTATCAATGGCTGGTGGCTCCCATTGAGGTAGAACTCCAGGCCCGGCAGATCCAGAATCTGGCGTTTGTCATGGGGAGTGAACTACGTTCCATTCCCGTTGCGGCCCTGCATAACGGACAGCAGTTCATCATCGAGCGCTATAGCGTTGGGCTCATGCCTTCCCTTGCCCTCACTGATACCACGTATCGAGACTTGCGAGCCGTACAGATCCTGGCGATGGGGGCTTCCCAGTTCACCGACCAGCGACCTCTGCCTGCGGTGCCGGTTGAACTGTCTACCATCGTGCAGAACTTGTGGTCTGGTCTTTCGTTTCTCAACCAGACTTTTACCTCAGAAAACCTGACGGCACAGCGCGATCGCCACCCCTTCGGCATCGTGCATCTGGCAACCCATGGCGAATTTCGCTCCGGCACTCCGGCTGATTCTTATATCCAGTTCTGGGATCAACGCCTCACACTCAACCAGATGCGGCAGTTGCAGTTAAACGAACCACCCGTCGGCTTACTAGTGCTGAGTGCCTGTCGGACTGCCCTGGGGAATGCTCAGGCAGAGTTAGGGTTTGCCGGATTTGCAGTCCAATCAGGGGTGCAGTCGGTGCTGGCAAGTCTCTGGTATGTCAGCGACGAAGGGACGCTGGCGCTCATGGTTGAATTCTACCGTCAATTGCGGACGATCCCGATCAAGGCAGAAGCATTGCGACGCGCCCAGTTAGCCCTACTGCGGGGAGACCTAACCTTCCAGCGTGGCAAGCTAGTGGATCGGCGCGGAGACGTAGCAATTGAGCTCCCGGGTGAGGCGTTGGCAGAAGGCAATCGTCGGTTTAGCCATCCCTACTACTGGGCCTCCTTTACGCTGGTGGGCAGCCCCTGGTAGGGATGCCTCTAAGCGATGCAGAAGATGGTGATTCCACGAAATAGTGATCCACGAAATCCACGAAATAGTGATCCAGGGAACATGCAGGGTTTTGGGGCACCGCGCCCGGCGCGGTGCCCCAAAACCCTCGTAACCAGAGCTGACGTTACTTTATCCTGATACGGAATCCGCCTATAAAGTAGCAGTTAGTTTTTGGTAGAACGCGCGCGCAGCGGGCGTTCTACCAAAAACTAACCGCCCCTATAAGCAACGGATTCCGTATGAGTCATCCTGCGGTTGCTATAGCCTCCGGTTGCTATAGAATGACAGCGAATCTGGTTTGGAGCTGGTTATGACTGAAGCGTCAGATACGTTGTTTAGTAAAATCATTCGCCGCGAAATCCCCGCCACCATTGTTTATGAAGATGAGCTGGCGATCGCGTTCCGCGACATTAACCCACAGGCTCCAGTTCATATCCTCGTCGTTCCCAAGAAACCGATTCCGAAACTGGCAGACGCTGTGCCTGAAGATCACCGTATCCTGGGGCACTTGCTAATGACTGTCAAGCGTGTTGCTGACCAGGAGGGGTTGGAAAACGGCTATCGCGTTGTGATTAATACGGGAGCAGACGGTGGGCAAACCGTTTATCACCTGCATTTACATCTCCTGGGTGGGCGTGCGATGGGTTGGCCTCCGGGTTGACAGAGTGTGGCACGCATAGGTGAGGCCAACGCTTGTTGTGGGAAATCTCGCTGAGGGGGATTTCCCACAACAAGCGTTTTAACGGCAGTTCAATTCGATGCGCCTGGCTTCTTGATCGTGAAGGAAATCGAAGGCTGCGGTGCTTTTGGGGGGGTGAAGTTGGGTAAGTCGGGGGAGGGGCGTTGAGGGGGCGATGTTTTGTTCTGAGCCGTTGCTTGGTGGGGGGGATGTTTTGCCTTCAGCGCGGGACTTTCAGGTCTGGACTTGAACTGGAGATGAGGCGGCAGTTTGTCAGCATTAGAGGCGATCGCCAGCAACAGCCCTACGGCCCACAGCACCACCGACGGTGTGGTTCCCCCCATCACCCAGGGCACCACCTCTGCTGCACCAAGAACTACCAGAAAACACACCAACCAGAACTGCATAACTTGTTGTGGACTGAATGAATTGTGGTAATTGTGGACCGAATTGATTGTGGACCAAATTTGCCCTAGGGCATTGAACGATGTCCCTAGCGAGGCATTGCTTCAGCCGAATATGATTGCTTGAGTGAGAGAGGCTCGCTCACACAATTGTCGGTTCAATCAGCAACGCCAACCCAGCGGTTCAGCGTATCTTTACAGAGGAGGATAGCTGATTTGAGCCAGGAAGGGTGAAAATGAGCGATGGGTTTTGGCGATCGCTGGAGGAACTGTGAGTCAGGCACCACTGGAGGCAAAAACACGGGCAGAAGAACTGCGGCGTTTGTTGAACCGCGCCAGCTACGAGTATTACGTTCTGGATGCGCCAACGATGCCAGATGCAGTTTACGACCAGCTCTATCGAGAACTGCAAGACCTAGAGAGCCAATATCCTGAGCTAGTTTCGCCGGAAAGCCCAACGCAGCGGGTGGGCGATCGCCCCTCGGAGCAATTCAACTCCGTCCGTCATACAATTCCCCTCTACAGCCTGGAAAATGCCTTTAACTTCGAGGAACTGGAGAACTGGCAGAGCCGCTGGCAACGGGTTGCCCCTGACGTTAAGCAAGCGGAGTACGTCTGTGAGCTAAAGATCGATGGATCGGCGATCGCCCTCACCTACGAAAATGGCCTCCTCACTCGCGGCGCGACTCGCGGTGATGGGATCGTCGGAGAAGATATTACACCCAACATCCGCACCATTCGTTCAATTCCCCTACGGTTGATGGGAGACCATTTGCCAGAGCGGGTTGAAGTGCGGGGCGAAGCCTTTCTGCCCCTAGAGGTGTTCGAGCAAATTAACCAGGAACGCGAGGAGAACGGCGAACCGTTGTTTGCCAACCCCCGCAATGCTGCCGCCGGCACTCTGCGCCAACTCGACTCCCGCATCGTGGCCCAACGTCGGCTCGACTTCTTTGCCTACACCCTCTACCTCCTCCCCGCCTCGTCTGACTCACCCTCCCTCCAACCCCCCTCCACCCAATGGCAATCGCTCGAACTGCTGCAAACCCTCGGCTTTCGCGTCAACCCCCACCGTAAGTTGTGTGCTTCTTTGCAGGACGTTGAAGCCTTTGCAACGGAATGGGAGCGCAAACGGTTTGAACTGCCCTATCTGACCGATGGCCTGGTGATCAAGCTCAACTCTCTGGCCTTGCAGGAGCGGCTGGGCTTTACGCAGAAGTTTCCCCGCTGGGCGATCGCCCTCAAGTATCCCGCAGAAGAAGCCCCTACTCGTGTTGAAAACATCACGATTCAGGTTGGTCGCACGGGTGCCCTCACCCCTGTTGCTGAACTGAGTCCGGTGTCTCTAGCGGGTACGACCGTCTCCCGCGCCACCCTACACAATGCAGATTTCGTCGCCCAGTTGGATGTGCGGGTGGGCGATACCGTGATTGTCCGCAAAGCAGGTGAGATCATCCCGGAGGTGGTGCGAGTGTTGAAGGAATTGCGGCAGGCAGGCGCAGTTCCCTTTCAGATGCCGACGCACTGCCCTGCCTGCGGTCAGCCTGTGGTGAAACCGGAAGATGAGGTGGTCACTCGCTGCGTGAATCCCGCCTGTCCTGCGATCTTGAAAGGGGCGCTAATCCACTGGGCTTCCCGGCAGGCCCTCGACATCAACGGTCTGGGGGAAAAGTGGGTACAGCAGTTCCTCGACCGGGGGCTGATCCACACCGTAGCAGACCTGTACGACTTAACGGTGGAGCAGCTAATCCCAGTGGAGCGAATGGGCAAAAAATCGGCAGAAAACTTGGTGAAGGCGATCGCCCAGTCTAAGACCCAGCCCTGGAGTCGGGTGTTGTATGGGTTGGGGATCCGCCATGTGGGGAGTGTTAACGCTCAGGTGCTCAGCGAGCACTTCCCGACGGTAGAGGCGCTGGCGAGTGCCGACATGGAGGCGATCGCCCAGGTCTACGGCATTGGGCCTGAGATTGCTCGGGCCGTGTATGAGTGGTTCCGCGTACCGGCAAATCAGCAGTTAATCGCACGATTGAAGCAGGCCGGCGTGCAGTTGGCCGCGGCAGAGCCTGCCACCCCAGACCCCAAAACACAAACACTCGCAGGCAAGACCTTTGTGATTACGGGAACCCTGCCTACGCTCAAGCGAGAAGAGGCCAAGGCCCTGATCCAGCGGGCAGGTGGCAAGGTGACGGATTCCGTTAGCAAAAAGACGAGTTATGTCGTGGTGGGAGAAGATGCTGGCTCTAAGCTAGAAAAAGCGAAGACACTCGGAATTCCCCTGCTGACAGAAACACAATTGCGGGAACTCCTGGCATAGTGGAAGTATCTACCTCACTGTCGCTAACGTCAGTTTCGGAGGCGCTGAAACCCGCTCCATCCAAACTGACGTTAGCTGGAAAAATTGGGATCTGAGACCCTAATTTCAGGGTGAAATTTTCGTCTAACTCTTCATTCTTCTCTGCCCGCTATGAAGCGCGTCCCGGTGATTGGGAGAGGTTCTCTCCGGCGTTTCGTGCAGCGATCCCCGTGGCGATCGCTACTTTTGGGTGTGCTGAGCACGCTCCTGACGGCGACCTCTAGCGGTGCGGCTGAACGCCTGCGCCTGTCCTTCGGGCCACTGGAGCAGAGCATTTCGGTTGCCTCCATTCAGCGCTACGCCCGCAGTGGTGAGATCTCTAGCGATTTGCGCATCTACGCCCGCTACATTCCCCCTGAACAACGGGCAGAACTCCGTCGGTTTCTCAATACTCGCATCGAACTTGGCCCCGTTGCGGTTTCTCAGTTCCTCTACACGCCTCAGGGGGAGATCCTGCTGCGTCGCCTCAGTGAAGTGGTGCGTACCGAGTCGAACTTGCCGGGGTTTTATGCCATTCGTTCTGCCCTGATTTTGGCGGCAGCAGAGCCGGAAGGACTCACCCCCCTCAACATCTTGGACGAATTTCCGCTCAAGAGCATTCGAGTTGACTTGGATCGATTATTTGCCATTACCAGTGATCTGGAGAATACGATCAACGAGACGAAACAGGCGATCGCTGCCATTGAGAAGCAATCAGCCATGGAAGCAGCGATGCAGTCTCCGGTGGATGTCAGTACCTTGCCTGACCTGCGCCAGCGTGGCCCCTATCGTTGGGATGAGACAAGCCTGGACTTGAAGCAACCCGCCCGCGATCGGGCCTTTCGCGTGGATCTGTACCTGCCCCGCCTTACTGAGCGCGACGAAGCTCCCCCGCCCTTGGTGGTGGTCTCGCATGGACTGGGGTCTAACCGCACCACCTTTGCCTACCTAGCAACACAACTTGCTTCCTATGGCTTTGCGGTTGCAGTTCCCGAACACTTGGGGAGTAACACCGAACAACTGGAGGCGGTAATTGCGGGTAGGGCCAGCGAGGTGGTCGATCCGCGTGAACTGGTGGACCGTCCCCTGGATGTGAAATTCCTGCTGGATGAACTGACCCGCCTGACGCAAACGGATCCAGCCTTTCGAGGACGACTGAACCCAGAGCAGGTTGGCGTGGTCGGTCAATCGCTGGGAGGCTACACAGCTCTTGCCCTGGCCGGTGCCCAGATCAATCTTCGACAACTCGACCAGGACTGTCCTAGGGCCAACCATTCCCTCAACCTGTCCCTGATGCTGCAATGTCGGGCGTTGGAGTTACCCCGTGAGTTTCCTGACTTGAGCGATCGCCGCATTAAAGCCATTCTCCCCATCAATCCGCTGGGCAGCAGCCTGCTGGGATCTGCCGACTATGCCGCTCTCAACCTACCCGTGATGATCATTGCGGCGGGAGCAGACACAGTGACCCCGGCCCTAGCTGAGCAAATCCGCCCCTTTACCTGGCTCACCACCCCTAACCGCTATTTGTTGATGCTGACGAATGCGACTCATTTCTCAGCGATCGACGTGCCTGAGCATGACCAAGTTGCTGTCCAACTGCCCTCGCAAATTGTTGGGCCTGACCCGGCGATCGCCCACCGCTATCTAACCGTGACCACCGTTGCCTTCTTTGGCACCTACCTGGCAAACCAGCCCCGCTTCCAGCCCTACCTGACACCTGCCTATCTGCACCGCATCCAGGACCCTGCCCTACCCGTCAGCATCATCCGCAGGTTTCGTCAGACACAACTGTTGACCCGGACTTGAGGCGTTATCCTGGCCCAAAAATCGCCCAGACTCAAACCTGAAGCAGTGCTGCAGCTACTCCACCTGGGGCGATCGCAAATGCCACTCGGTGGCCTGTTCGTAGGCATAGGCCGCCTCAAACAGCACGTCTTCCCGCAGCACATTGGCAATCAGTTGCATCCCGATTGGCAGTCCCTTTTCGTCGAAGCCACAGGGGAGGCTAAGGGCTGGCAGCCCCGCTAAGTTAACAGGAATCGTCATCAGGTCGGACAGGTACATGCTGAGGGGATCATCCGTCTTCTCACCTGCCTTAAATGCCGTGGTCGGGGAAGTCGGACAGATCAACACATCCACTTGGGCAAAGGCTTTCTCAAAGTCTTGCTTGATCAGCGTCCGTACCTTCTGTGCCTTCAGGTAGTAGGCGTCATAGTAGCCCGCCGACAGGGCATAGGTGCCAATCATGATACGCCGCTTGACCTCTGGGCCAAAGCCCTTGGCGCGAGTGCGGGTATACATCTCCATCAGGTTACTGGAGTCATCAGCGCGAAACCCATACTTCACGCCATCATAGCGAGCCAGATTGGCCGAGGCTTCAGACGGGGCAATAATGTAATAGGTCGGCAACCCATAGCGGAATTTGGGACAGGAGACCACTTCCACCTGGGCACCCAGATCCTGCATCACTTTGATGGCCTTAGTGACGGCCTCTTCCACCACCGGGTCAAGCCCCTGCCCAAAGGTCTCTTGGATCACACCGACTCGCAACTGACGACGTGGCTTCAGGTCTGGTTTGAGCAGGGCTGCGTAATCCGGGATATCAACCTTGAGGCTGGTGGAGTCGTTGGGGTCATGACCAGCGATCGCCCCCAGCAGAATGGCCGCATCCTCCACCGTCCGGCCAAATGGGCCGATCTGGTCAAGTGATGAAGCGTAGGCAACCAGCCCATAACGAGACACCAGCCCATAGGTTGGTTTCATGCCCACCACACCACAAAAAGCAGCAGGCTGACGAATCGAACCGCCTGTGTCAGACCCTAGGGCAACCACACACTCGCCTGCCGCAACCGCCGCCGCCGACCCACCGGACGATCCACCAGGCACCCGCTCTAAATCCCAAGGGTTTGCCGTCAGTTGATAGGCAGACGTTTCAGTCGAACTGCCCATGGCAAACTCATCCATGTTGGTCTTGCCCACCATCACTGCTCCTGCATCCATCAGTTTTTGAGTCACTGTGGACTCGTAGGGTGGCACAAAGTTTTCCAGAATGCGCGACCCACAGGTGGTACGGATTCCCTTAGTACACAGATTATCCTTAATGCCGATGGGAATGCCCGCTAGCAGACCGATCGGCTCACCAGCCGCAATCTTGGCATCCACCGCCCGCGCCTGCTGCAGTGCCCGGTCTGCCGTCACACTCAGAAAGCTGTGAAGCTTAGGTTCCAGCCTGTGAATTCGCTCCAGTGCGGCTTCTGTAATCTCAACAGCAGTGCGCTCTTTTGAAACGAGTTGTTGATGCAACTCTCGGATGGATGCCATCATGACCCTCTAAATAACACTATGACCTTGAAGAAGTCTCTCTATCCTTCCGGCGGTCATAAAATTGCAAACTTCATTACTCTAACGTGAATTTGGGATAAGCTGAAACTCTCACTGCTCCGGGCGCAACGCACACGGAACATCGAGCAGTCCAGTACTGCGGTATCGGCTAAGATCGCACGTCGGGACGCAGCCGACTGAACAGGCAGTCCCAGTCGCCGGGGGGACAGATGCCCATCCCATTGGCAATCGCAACGGTCGTGTTGGTGGCTTGGGGGCGGGCGATCGCCTGCACCACAACTGCGGCTAGATCGGCGGCACCAATGCCTGCGGCCAACCAGCCCTGCGGCTCTACCGTCAGCGGTTGGCCGGCGGGACTGTCTGTGACCTGGGCATATCGGAGGATGGTGTAGGGCAGTCCACTGGTTCGGACAACAGTTTCCCAGGTCTGATGTTGATCATGCCCCGGTGACAGCAGCACAACCTGAGGACACACAGCATTCTGATACGTGCCAATCGCAGCTATCTTCAGCTTAAATGGCCCTGCGGCGAAGTGAGGATTCAAGGCACCATCGTACTCGAATTTGCTTAACATCACCTGGAGCGCATAGACCCGACTGGCATCAATTGGGGACACCTGCACCGTTCTGGCCCGGAAGACTGGTGTCAGTTCTGCAAAGGGAATGCGGACTGTGATCCAAGTCTCTGCAACCGTGTCAAAGGAATAGGAGTAGGCCACCCCATCCCAAGCACTCTCACTGCGGATCAGAAACTTATAGCGATTGCCATCTCCCTGCACCCGCAATTCCAGTCCGTCACTGCCAGAGAGATTGAGCGGTGGCTCAAAGTTACGCGTCCGCACCGAGGCAAACCCACCAGAGTTGGCCGTCGAAACATAGCCAGCAAACAGGGCAGCCCCTTCAACAAAAGATAAATGGCTCTCACTCACGCCGCCCATCACCACGTCATCTAGTGCGCCCCAAACGTCACGCAGGTTTGGATCGGGGCGGGTGAAATCAAACAGGGTTAAGGATGGAGATCGCAGGTGGGGCCGCAGATGGTTGAGGTATTCCCCTAGGTGCGGTTGAGTGACATCGGGGAGAATCACAAGCCCACAAAACTGATCGGAAGCGTCGATCTGGTCTGGCGATCGCCCCTCAACTTGGTAGCCCCGCTGTTCCAGTGCTTGGCGGATGCGATCGCTCAGTAGCCCCACCTGCCCCAAAACGAATACCTTGCCCCTTGACGATGCCCATGCTGTGCCATCGACTCGCGGGTTGGCCCGACTTCCTAGCATGGCCTGAAACCACTCCTGCTCACTCAAAACGGGAATTGCCCCAAAGTAGGACAGCGTGCGGACAAATCGTGCTGGATCCCACCAGCTTGAAGGAAATGGATAACCAGATGTCATAGTGATTGCTCCGGGGGGCGATCGCCCCAATCAGGTTTCTTCAGCAACGGTGGTGTAATCAATGATAATTCGGTTCACGTTCGATCGTTGTCAGAGTCTAGCGTGCTCGCTGCGGGGTGGGCAGGCTGAGTCGTGACGCAACAAGTTGATTTTCTACGCTTAATCGCAAAATCAATCACGGTAGATTGAAGGGATGATTGTACGGAACAAAATTCATGACTGACTGTATTCTGCTGCGTCGCTGTCGTTTGCTACATCCCACCCAGCCGATTGTTGAAGTGGATATTTGGGTTGAACGGGGACGGATTGCAGCGATCGCCCCTCGGTTAGAGCAATCGGCCCCATTTGAGTTGGATGTGCAGGGGCAGTTGGTCAGTCCGCCGTTTGTGGAGTCTCACATTCACCTAGATTCAGCCCTGACTGTAGGAGAACCGCGCTGGAACCAGAGCGGCACCCTGTTTGAAGGTATCGAGATCTGGCGCGATCGCAAGCAAAGCCTCACCCTAGACGATGTGAAACAACGGGCGATCGCCACCCTGCAACAACAGGCAATGCAGGGCGTCCTCTTTGTCCGTTCTCATGCCGATGTGAGTGAGCAGAATTTGATTGCCTTGAAGGGCTTACTCGAAGTCCGTGACGCCGTCAAAGACTGGATGACGCTGCAAGTGGTGGCCTTTCCCCAGGATGGCCTTTACGGCAGCCCCAACAATGAAGCGTTGATGCAGGAGGCCCTAGAACTAGGAGCCGATGTGGTGGGGGGCATTCCCCACTACGAACTGACTCGCGAGGATGGGGTGAAGTCCATCCATCGCATCTTTGCCTTGGCAGAACAGTACGATCGCCTGATCGACATCCACTGTGACGAGATTGACGACGAGCAATCGCGCTTTTTGGAAGTGATTGTGGCCAATGCAATTCGCACAGGGATGGGCGATCGCGTCAGTGCCAGCCACACAACGGCCTTCCATTCTTATAACAATGCCTACGCTTTTAAGTTAATGGGCTTTTTGCAACGAACCTGCATCAACTTCATTGCCAATCCCCTAATCAACATCACCCTCCAGGGACGCACAGACACCTACCCCAAACGACGGGGTGTGACGCGCGTGAAGGAACTTTGGCAACAGGGGCAAAACGTCAGTTTGGGCCACGACTGTGTGCAAGACCCCTGGTACTCCCTTGGAACGGGCAATATGCTGGACTGTGCCAATATGGCAGTCCACATCTGCCAGATGACTGGCACGGCTGAGATTGATGCCTGCTACAACATGGTGACCTGGAACGGGGCCAAAACCCTCCACTTGCAAGATCAGTACGGCATCGAGGTGGGCAAACCCGCCAATTTGATTGTGCTGGACGCGAGCGATCGCTACGATGCCATCCGCCGCCGTGCTACCGTCCGCTACGTCATCTCACGCGGCAAACTCATTGCCACAACCGAAGCGCCAATTACCCACTGGAAAGGCGGGCGTTGATGACTCCATGATTCGTCCTAACCTGACATGAATTCGGGATACGCTAAAACCCTTGATGTTCTGTGCGCGACGCGCACAGAACATCAAGGGTTTTGGGGGAGAGCGTTCTCGGAAGGTGTGAGTGGCAGCATGCAGGATTCACCCACGTGGGGAGAGATTGGGAAAGCGATCGCCTCGATCTTGAATACAGCGATTGCAAGACTCCTATCGCAAGATTTCTTCAGTACAATGCCCGTTAGACTAAGAATCGCAAGGTTCCGATAGCGATTCCTAAACCCATGACCATTTTTACCCTGCGCTCAGTCAAAAAAGACTTTGGTATTAAAACAATTCTCCAAGGTGCCAGCTTCAGCCTGGAAGAAGGTGACAAGGTGGGGCTAATTGGCACCAATGGGTCAGGCAAGTCTACCTTGCTGAAAATGATTGCTGGACTGGAGCCAATCGACAGTGGTGAGATTTGGAGAAACCAAGGGGCAAAGATTGTCTACTTGCCGCAACAACCTGACCTAGACGAGGAGCGCACTGTCTTGGAACAAGTCTTTGCCGATAGTGGCGAGCAGATGGCCCTGATCCGTGAGTACGAGGCATTGTCAGATCAGTTGGCGCATGGTCAGGGCAATGCTGATGTCCTGATGGCGCAGTTGTCCCATGTTTCGCATCAAATTGATGTTGCTGGGGCCTGGGAACTGGAAACCAACGCCAAAGTGATTTTGAGCAAACTGGGCATCCAAGATTTTGAGGCAAAAATTGGCAGTTTGTCAGGGGGCTATCGCAAACGCATTGCCCTCGCTACAGCCCTTTTGTCTGGTCCCGATGCGCTGCTGATGGATGAACCCACCAACCATCTAGACGCGCTTGCAGTGGAATGGTTGCAGAGTTATTTAAATCGTTTTCATGGGGCGCTGTTGTTGATTACACACGATCGCTATTTTCTCGATCGCGTCACCAAGCGCATCTTGGAACTTGACCAAGGGGTGCTTTCTGCCTACTCCGGAAATTATGCCTATTACTTGGGAAAAAAAGCGCTGGCAGAAGAATCTGCCGCTAGTGCGCAACGCAAACATGCAGGAGTGTTGCGACGGGAGTTGGAATGGCTGAAGCGTGGCCCCAAAGCCCGGAGTACCAAGCAAAAAGCGCGGATTGATCGAATTCGAGATATGCAGGCACAGGAATTTAAGCCAACGCAGGGGAAGGTAACTATCACGACAAATGGGCGGCGTATTGGTAAAAAGGTGGTGGAACTGACAGGAATTACAAAAGCCTATGAGGATCCCAACCACAAGGGAAGCCAACGCATTTTAATCAAAGATTTCACCTATAGCTTCACACCGGAAGAGCGAATCGGCATCATTGGCAGTAATGGGGCTGGAAAGTCTACGTTGATGAATATCATTGCTGGACGAGCGGAGCCTGATAGTGGCACTGTGGAGATTGGCTCAACTATTCATATTGGATACTTTGATCAGCATTCTGAAGATATTTTGATGAATGAAAATCAGCGAGTTATTGATTACTTAAAAGGAGTAGCAGAACTGGTCAAAACAAATGATGGGAGTGTCATTACTGCGTCACAGATGCTAGAACGATTTTTATTTCCGCCAAACCAGCAGTATGCCCCCATTAGCAAGCTTTCAGGTGGCGAAAAGCGCAGACTTTTCCTGTTGCGTGTCCTCATGAGTGCGCCCAACCTCCTGATTCTAGATGAGCCAACCAACGACCTAGATGTGCAAACTCTGGGGGTGTTAGAGGAATACCTGGAAGACTTCAATGGTTGTGTGTTGGTCGTCTCTCACGATCGCTACTTTCTCGATCGCACGGTAGATTTCATCTTTGCCCTAGAACCCGGTGGCGTCATTCGCCGTTATCCTGGCAACTATTCCATCTATCTCGACTATCGGAAAGCAGAAGAGGCAGCCGATGCTGCACGAGCTGCGGCAAAGAAGACACAGCCGACTCACGCCAATCAATCACCCAAGACCCAATCACAAGAGACTCAAGCAAAAGCAGTCTCGACAATGAGTAAGCCACGGAAAGCAACCTTTAAAGAAAAACGAGAATACGAACAGCTTGAGATGAGAGTCCCTCAGCTTGAAGCAGAGAAAGAAGCCTTAGAAAAACAACTCTACGAAAATCCACCACCTGATTTTATAGAACTACAGATGTTGACAGAGAAACTAGCTGCCGTGACGGCAGAAATTGATGTTGCAACTGAACGCTGGCTAGAGTTAGCAGAGTTGATTGGATAATATGCCCCCAAAACGCCTCTATCTTGCGAATCCCTATGGGTTTTCCCAACAGCAGCGATCGCTCCTATTGCCGCCGATCATCACGGCCCTAGAATCCCTCGGAGCCGAAGTCTGGGAACCCTTCGAGCGCAATAATCAAGTTGATTTTGCTAGTCCTGGCTGGGCCTACCAGGTGGCACAACGCGATGTCCAGGACGTGCGCAATTGTGACGGCATCTTTGCCATTGTCAATGGCACTCCCCCCGATGAAGGCGTGATGGTGGAACTAGGGATGGCGATCGCCCTCGACAAAAGCATCTTCCTCTTCCGCGATGACTTCCGCCGTTGCACTGACAGTGAGGCATATCCGCTAAATTTGATGGTGTTTGCAGGGCTGCCAGAGGTTGGTTGGGAGCAGTATTTTTACACCTCCGTGGAGGAGATTCGATCGCCCGAAAAAGCCCTGTTCCACTTTTTGCAAGGCCCCTGAGAATGCCCTCACGCACTCAAGATTGCCTTGAGTAATGGCTCTGCCCCAAAGCGGATCACATCCGTACAGGGTAAGCCGGTCTCTAACTGGGTCTGCTCGATGGCTTGCTGGGCTTCCTCCTCAGGCAGGTGGTGCGTATTGAGAGCGATCGCCACCACCTTTGCCGAGGCAAATGAACCGCCTGCAGCTGCAACCGTTTCGTACACCTGGATGACCTTTGGCAGGGGAGGGATTTGCACGTGGGGAAAGCTCTGGATGTGGGTTTGTCCTGCCCGATGCACGAGCACGAGGTGGGTGGGCTGACTGCCCCGCAGCAGTGGCAGCGTCGCCGTTGACGCGGGGTTCATCAGGGAACCCTGACCTTCCACATACAAGACCTCATAGTCATAGCCATAGCGCATCATGAGTTGCTCGATCGCGCCAGCCGCAAAGTCTACCCGCACTGCATCTAGGGGCACACCGTCATGCCCCAGCATCAGTCCCGTCTGGCCAGTGGCAATGAATTGGGACGTGAGGCCGCGCTCTTGCGTGGCCCTGTTGAGTTCCAGACTAGCCGACATTTTGCCGACGCTCATATCTGTTCCTACCGTCAGCACACGCGTACAGGGGAGCGATCGCGCCTTGCCGCTGCCCACGGTCAACCCCTGTGGTTCTCGCCGCACATCCCAGAGCCATTGTCCGTCTCGTAGCAGACCGCTCAACTCAGGATCGTCATTCAAGGAGGTGTGCAGACCATTAACGATAGATAAACCAGCGGCGATCGCCTGTTTGATCTCCTGTCGCCAGGGTTCTGGCAACGCCCCTCCGGATGGAGCAATCCCAATTGAAAGAACCGTAGGACGGTGGGCCAGCGCTTCTTGCACCGAGGCTACGATCGGCACCTCTCGCGGAATTCCGGTCAGTTGCGACAGAGACTGTCCTGGACAGGTCTCGTCAATGACCGCCACGATGGGAATTTGACTGTAGCGGAGGAGGGAAAGCCCTGTCTTGCCACGAGAACTAGTCAGGCCATCATGTAGGAGAATGGCAATGCGATCATTCGGCTTCAACATACCTGATTCAATATAGAGCAGTTTTCATAGTGATGAGAGACAGTCACGTCGCACCAGATCCCGCTGGTTCAGGGGTTGAGTGGTGTAGTCTGTGACCACACCACTGCAAGCAGCCATACCTATTTAATCGGTTTTAATCGGTAATTTTTCCAGCGGGCTGCATTTGTTCCGCAGAATTTAAGCGTCGATGGTTGCTAGATCCAGGCTCACCCCCAGACCTGGGTTTTCGCTTGGGATCAAACACCCGTCCTGCAAATTGGCTCCCATAAATGGATCATCCGTCAAATTCAGGTGACTGTCTAAGTCTAGATGGTCTGCCAAGGGGGCAAGGTGGGCAGCAGCAGTATTCGCTAGAGCGCTGTCAGAATAGCAGCCAAACATAATCTGCAATCCGTGGGCTTTGGCAGTATGCACCATTCGCAGGGCCTCTGCTAGTCCACCAGACTTCATCAGTTTGATATTGATACCGTGGACACGATCCGCCAGTTTGGGAATATCTTGGCTAGTAAAACAACTCTCATCCACAAAGATTGGCAAGGGTGAAACCGGATATAGCGTTATCAAGTCGGCTTCCTGACCTTGAGGTAGCGGTTGCTCTAGGTATGTCACCCCTGCTTCAGCAAGCCAGTGGGCCATGGCGATCGCCCCTTCCACGTTCCATCCCCCATTGGCATCCACACTCACCTTTGCCCCCGGTGGACATACCTCCATTACCGCACGAAACATCTCCTGGTCAGCCCTCAGTCCCTCTGGGTTGCCTAGTTTAATCTTGACTGCTTTGACTTCGGTGCATTCCATCCAGTCCCGTAGCCGCTGTTGTGCGGCTGTAGGCGTGTTGATACCAACCGTAACAGAGGTGGGGACAATGTTCTGCCGATCCAGCCCCCACAGTTGCCACAGTGGTAAGCCCACCTGCTTCCCAATCCAGTCATGTATGGCTAGGTCGAGGGCAGTGCGAGCAGCGGAAGGCAGTTTTGCCAGCAGGGGCGCTAGCTTTTGCTGGTCGAAGGGAGAATAGGGTTCGAGGACGGGGGCGATCGCCTCCAATGCTTGCCGTAATCTTTCAGTGGTTTGCGGTTGTCCCCCCACGCTGAAGGGCGAAGCCTCACCCCATCCCTCCAGGCCATCCTGCTCCAGACTCAGCCAGAGGTTAGTGGTCTGGGCTGTGGTGCCGCGACTGATGGTGAGAGCAACGCGTTTATGGACAGTAAAGGGTTGGACTTGGATCCGCATGATTTCCTGAGAGTGACAGCCATTCTCAGTGTAGCGACCTCTGCTCCAGGCACCGCTTCAAGATCCGCAAGTTCCCACATCCTAGACGCTAGGTGAACTGTCATAGACTGTGACACAGGCCAAGTTAGCGAAGGATAGCGTATAGGTAAAACAGGACACCTTTTGAGTTCAATGCCTGTGGGAGAGGAGACATGAAACGCCGATTGCAATGGGCAATTCTGCCGACGGTTCTGACAGCACTGGTGGCGATCGCCCCTGCCGTCCAAAGTCAACCCGTGCAAACGCCCCTACGCACCCCAGTGGTTGTATCCGGTACTGCCGGAGGCCCTCAATCGAGTTCCTGTGGCTTTGTGCCCCGCACCCCCAACCAAGTGGTACAGGTGACCGAACCCTTCACATCGTTGCGATTTAAAGTGCAGGGCAGCGGTCAACTCACCCTCCTAATCAGTGGGCCGGGTGGCCGCAACCAGTGTGTGATGGCCGTGGATGGCAACATTGAAGCACCAGGAGTTTGGGAGCGGGGAACCTACTCGCTATTTGTGGGCGATCGCAGTCAAGCTGGAGGCTCTCGCTTCACTCTTACCGTGAGCCAAGAATAACGTCTGTTCTGGTTCAGAGGGTTTTGGGGCACCGCGCTGAGCGCGGTGCCCCAAAACCCTTGCTATTCCGTGCGCGTCGCCCACGGAATAGCAAGGGTTTCAGCATATCCCGAATTCACGTTAGCTAGGCTTGTGAGCACAAAGAAAATATAGGGGCTTCGTGCAGCGCTGATGCCTGAAAGCGCGACATTTTCCACCCATGCCTAGGCATCCTCAATCTGCTTCACTGGCACCTCAACCGCCTCAATATCCACCGTACCAGGGGGGGTTAGACGCAGAAAACGTCCCTTCTCAACCTTAAGTGGTTCGCCACAGCTAGGACAACGTAGCTCAAAGCCGTTTAGCCCCGCAGATGTAAATTCACACACCGGACACTGGTCTTCCACTAGGTTGCGTTTCAGCCACCAGCGAAAACCCAAAAACGCAAGGATCGGTGTAATCAGGAGCAATCCCAGTAAAAATAGGAAAGACTTGACTAACCAGCCCAACCCTACTGCACTTAGCAACCAGACAACTGCAAACAGCCCCAACCAGAACCGAATCCCAGATAGACTAAACTGCAGGTTTTTATAACCGTTCTGATACATGTGCTCCTCCTGGTCGGTCACGCAAAAGTTTGCAGTGTCCTTCTTTTTCTAAGATAACGTGAATTCCGGATAAGCTAAAACCCTTGATGTTGCGTGCGCGACACGCAGGCAACATCAAGGGTTTTGGGACACCACGCCGGGAGCGGTGCCCCAAAACCCGCTTCACCAGAACTGACGCTACGATAGCCTGTTCTAAGACAGCTTGGAGTTGTGCATTCTATTTTGTGGAATTGGCTCATCACGATTAGGCAGCCGTGCTCCCGTCTGTCGATATTTGACAATCAAAAGACAGTTACGACCATCGGGAGAGCGCAGGTAATCGACTCGGTCGCTGAGGCGGCGTAACAGAAACCAGCCGTATCCTCCCAGGCGCAGCGTTCCAGGAACAGGTTCCTCTAGGTGATTGGGGTCAAATGGATCACCCTGATCCCAAATGCGGATCTCAATGCGATCGTCCCAAAGCCTGATATCAAGTTCGATAGTGGTTTCGCTAGGGAGGTCTCGATGGGCATGGCGAACTGCGTTGGTAAACCCTTCGGCAAGGGCTAGATTCAGTGGATAAAGCTGACCCATCACCCAGGAGAGCTGGTCTTCATTGCGAAGACAAAACTGCCGGAACCAGTCTTGCACCCGGTTGAGCACGGATAAATCACTCTGTACGGAAAGATGTGCTTCTTGAGGAGCGCCCATCGCAATGCTAATCCGGTGAGGAGAACAGCTTAAACGCCCATGCGATCTTCCATAAGCAGTTGCTCAATGGTAGATAGCACAGGCGTTCAATTGTCAATGTATCGTACAGTGGCAAACAGGCCGTCTTAGAACAGGCCTAGCGTGAGGGACTTGTCAATGGGGAATGTTGCCCCAATCCCCAACCACAAAGTCACAACCGTTCCGAACAAGAAAACAGTCGTGGCAACAGGACGACGGAAGGGATTCTGGAACTTGTTGACGCTCTCAATGAAAGGAACCAACATCAAGCCCAGGGGAATGGCAGTTTGCAGAGCGATGCCCAGCAACTTGTTAGGAACAATGCGAAGAATCTGGAAGGCAGGATAAAGATACCACTCTGGCAAAATCTCCAGCGGGGTGGCAAAGGGGTTAGCAGGCTCACCCACCATGGCAGGATCGAGAACTGCCAGGGAAACACAGCAAGCAATGGTTCCCAGAATCACGACCGGGAAGATGTAGAGCAGGTCATTAGGCCAGGCGGGTTCACCATAGTAGTTGTGACCCATGCCTTTCTTGAGTTTCTCGCGCAATGCGGGATCGCTAAGATCCGGCTTCTTAATCGTTGCCATAGTTTAAGCGTGTTCTCCTTAAACAAACAGGAGGCAAAAAGACCTCAGGGATGGAAGCGGTGCCAGCAACTTTGCTAACGCTCAGTGTAACCGAATCAGGAAGCACTGAATCTGCAAAGGCTGGCACAAAACTGAAAGAATAACAATGCTTTACAAAGGTCCCGAAATACCCTGCTTCCGGATCATCAGGAAGTGGAGCAACATAAAGACTGCAATTGACCAGGGCAGAACGAAGGTGTGCAGACTGTAGAAGCGAGTCAGAGTAGCCTGACCAACGCTAGTACCACCACGCAATGCCTCAACAATTGTGGAACCCACAACAGGAATTGCTTCGGGAACCCCGGACACAATCTTAACCGCCCAATAGCCGACCTGATCCCAAGGGAGTGAGTAGCCTGTCACCCCGAAGGAAACAGTGATGACTGCCAGGATGACCCCAGTCACCCAAGTCAGCTCACGAGGCTTCTTGAAACCGCCCGTCAGATAGACCCGAAAAACGTGCAGGATCATCATCAGCACCATCATGCTGGCAGACCAGCGATGGATAGAGCGAATTAACCAGCCAAAGCTAACCTCGGTCATCAAATACCGGACAGATTCAAAGGCTTCTGTCACGGTGGGCCTGTAATAAAAAGTCATCGCGAAGCCAGTCGCGAACTGAATAATGAAGCAAGTCAGAGTGATCCCACCCAGGCAATAGAAGATATTGACGTGGGGAGGAACATACTTACTGGAGATATCGTCGGCGATCGCCTGGATTTCTAGCCGTTCTTGAAACCATTGATAGGCTTTAGAATCCGTTACCTGCTTTGTAAACATGAAGCAAGAGTTCCAATGAGAAAATGATGGCTGTTTCTAAAAAATGTAACATAGCTGTTCCCTGGATTGTTGACCCAAATCTTCATTTTGAGAGAGTTTTCAGGGGAAATTATGGGGTCGGGAAGGTGTGAACTTTTTTGAAGAAGCAGGGATGTTCTTTTAAGTTTCATGAGAAGCAGTCGCCTGTTTCTTCGCTCTGTCAGCGTGAATGCGAGCCCAATTGTTGTTGTTGGGGAAGTGACACAAGATAGCAGTAGATAACGGTGTTTTGTGGCGGCGTGCCTTGTAGGCGCCTGCAAAACGCTATCGTCAACATCACGTCCTGTTGCAAAACGCGAGGCAAAGTTGGGGAGCGCCGTCCCCCCTCGGCATTACCTCATGCCCTTGGGAATTGCTATAGACTAAATGTTAAGTCGTTCCAAACGGACGTTTAAGATTAGGTTCATGGGTAAACGGATTGTTCGAGTCGGGCTGGCCTTGCTGCTGCCGCTATTTCTGGCCCTGGGTTTGGCGTTTAATTTACAGGTTCCGAACGCGATCGCCTTTACTGAGGAACAGAAGCTAATCAGCGAAGTTTGGCGTATTGTGGATCGGGCCTACGTGGATGACACCTTCAACCATCAAAACTGGTGGCTGGTTCGGCAACGCGCCCTAAAGCAGGCTCCCACCACTCGAGAAGAGACCTATGCCACGATCCAAAAAATGTTGGCGACGCTGGAAGACCCCTACACTCGGCTGCTCAAGCCTGATCAGTATCGTAGTCTCCAGACGAATACCTCCGGTGAACTGACAGGGATTGGTCTGCAAATTGCCCAGGACAGTGAATCAGGTGACTTGCGGGTGATTGCTCCGATCGAAGGCTCTCCTGCAGATAAGGCCGGACTGAGGCCGCGCGATCGCATCCTCCAGATTAATGGCTTTCCTGCCCAAAAACTGACCCTTGACGAAGCTGCTGAACGGATGCGGGGCCCCATTGGCAGTGCGGTGACGTTGACGATCGCCCGCGATGGTGAGGAGACGCGGGAAGTGAGCTTGGTGCGCGATCGCATTACCCTCAACCCAGTTTATGCTGAACTCGACACTCAAGAGTCGGGTTTGAAGGTTGGTTATATCCGCCTCAATCAGTTTAATGCCAACGCTACGGCTGAGATTGCCCATACAATCAACCGCTTTGAAAAGGAGGGTGCCAACGCCTACATCCTCGATCTACGCAATAATCCCGGTGGATTGTTGCAGGCGGGCATTGACATTGCGCGACTTTGGTTAGACGAGGGGACTGTGGTCTACACTGTAAATCGCGAGGGAATTCAAGATAGTTTCTTGGCTAATGGCCAGGCGTTGACCCACGATCCGTTAGTAGTGCTAGTCAACCAGGGGACTGCTAGTGCCAGCGAAATTCTGTCAGGAGCGCTGCAAGATAATGGCCGAGCTATTTTGGTTGGCGAACGTACCTTTGGTAAGGGTTTGATCCAGTCGTTGTTCAATCTCTCGGATGGTTCCGGTCTGGCAGTGACCATTGCCCGCTATGAAACACCCAACCACCACGACATCAACCGTCAGGGCATCACACCGGATAAGGTGGTAGCCTTTGACCCAGTCGCTGCTAGTCAATCTGGTGGAGCTAGAGACACTCAGTATCAAGCTGCTCTAGAACTACTGGGACAACAGGTCATGGTGGCTGATGCCAATTAGGTCTGTTGGCGTGTAGGTTCAATTGCATGCAAAAACGGAATGCTTTCGACGCGAGCATTCTGTTTTTTGTTTGGGGCACCACGCAGGGCGCGGTGCCTCAAAACCTTTGAGATTCACTGCGCGACGTGCGTGGAACCTCAAGGGGTGCAGCGGATCCCGAATGCACGGTCATCCACAAAATCATCGGTTCAATTAGCAACGCTACCATCCTGATCGGCGGGAACTATCTTGGAAGAGGTTTGCAGGAAGGTAGGGTAAAGGGATGGCAAGTGTGCGACGGACGTATCATGACCCGCTGCATGGGGCGATCGCCCTTGATGGGACTGACCCAGTTGAAGCATTGCTGATTGGCCTGATTGACACACCCGCTTTTCAACGATTGCGGCGAATCCGCCAACTAGGACCAGCCAGCCTCACCTTTCACGGGGCTGAGAGTTCGCGCTTCACCCATTCGTTGGGAGTGATGGCGATCGCCCGTCGTGCCTTTGATCGCATCGCCAAGCGCTATCCTCAGCTGATTCCCCACCGAGCCACCGTACTCTGTGCCGCCTTGCTCCACGACATCGGGCATGGCCCTTTCAGCCACACCTGTGAAGAGATCTTTGGTTGTCACCATGAGCACTGGACCCTCAGAATTTTGCAGGAATCTGACCCAGTGCGCAAGTTGTTGGATGGGTTTGATCGGGAATTATTACCAGACATTGCAGCCGTTTTGCAAAAACGACATCCCATCCCGCTAGTGTGGCAGTTGGTATCAAGTCAGTTGGACTGCGATCGCCTCGACTACCTGATGCGCGACAGCTATTTTACTGGCGCCTCCTACGGCAAGCTAGATCTCGATCGCATCTTAATGGCCATGAACTATGACCCGGACAGTCAACAACTTGTGGTTGCACGCAAAGGAATGACCGCTATCGAACATTACTTAATTGTCCGCTATTTCATGTATGCACAGGTCTACAATCACCCCAAGAATATTGCAGCCACATGGATTTTAGAGCATATCTTCAAACGGGCTAAAGAACTCATTCAGGCAAACAACCTAGAGGCTGATGAAATTGTGACAGCCTGGCTTCAGGAAAACTGCAATGATTTCTCTTTACAGCAATATTTAGAGGCAGATGACGGTGTATTTATGTATCATTTACACCGTTGGAAACATCATTCTGACTTGACGTTGAGCGATTTGTGTCGCCGATTTCTAGATCGCGACCTATTCAAGGCCATCGATATTAGTGCACTGACTGATCGTCAACAGCAAGAACTGCTTCAGCAGGTCAGATCGGAATTGATGCAGCTCAATTTTCCCTCAGAAAATTATGCTGGCATTCGAGTCGCCGTTGGTCGCGGTTATACCCTTTATCAGCGAGGCATTAAACTCCAAACCGAAAATGGTTTACTGGAAATTAGTGAACAATCTCCGCTCGTGAAAACGCTGGCAAACACTTGGCAGCAAAGTTGGTTGATTTATCCCCGTGACGTCGCTGCACCAGCATTGTTAAAACAGTTTAACAGTTAGGACACCTGCATTTAGCCGACATTCCGCCCTTTGAAGTGTCACATCGGGAATTTAGTCGCATAATTTTCTA
>DVEB01000145.1 GCA_015295905.1 Synechococcales cyanobacterium M55_K2018_004 | reverse complement strand
CCGGCGCGGTGACCCAAAACCCTCTTAACCAGAACTGACGTTTGAAAAATTTGGTGGTGTGAGGGGTATGCAGGCTCTCCTCCACGAAATCAATCTTTCACCCAATTAATCTTTCACCCAATCAAAGAGAGCCATGGATCGGCAGATGGAACCAGAAGGTCGTCCCCTGGTTGGGTTGACTCTCCAGATGGATTTCGCTGCCGTGGGCACGCAGGATTTGCTGGCAAAGGAAAAGCCCCACCCCCAGCCCGTGGGTGCGACTAGCACCATTGCCCGGTTTACAGAGTTCAAACATCTGGTGATGTTGTTCGCTGGGAATGCCCTTGCCATCATCTTCCACCCGACAGCAGAGCGATCGCCCTGTCGCAGTGACTTGGGCTGCGATCTGCAGGTGAATGCCAGGAGGGTTGTGCTTCAATGCATTGCTGACTAGGTGTTCAAACACCCGGCGAATTTGGGCAGGATCGGCGTAGACGAGGGGCAGGCTTTCAGGTAAGTCACAGACTAGGGTGGCTCTATTTTTTTCGATCAGGGGCTTAAAGTCGGCCATCACACAGTCCAATAGATGACGCAGGTCAAAGGATTGCGGATGACAGGCGAGAGAGCGGTTGACTTCCGGGCAAATTTCTAGCAACGTGTCGAGCAATTGGAGTTGGCGATCGCCTCCCTCCAGCATGCGTTCTAGGATGGCTCTTGAGACTGGGACGCACTCTCCCGTGTGACGGTGCAACAAGTTCTTTAACAACATCTGCATCCCCAACACTGGGGTTCGCAAATCATGAGAGAGCGCCTGAAACAAGACTTGGAGCCGCTGCCCCAACTGCTGATAGCAACTGAGGGCTTGCTGCAATTGGCGACGCTGGGCCTCCACCTGTTGCTGCCACTGCTGGACCGTCAGCAACAGATGAATGCGATCGCGGAGTTGCCAGGGCTGGAAGGGCTTGGTCAGCGTATCGACAATGGGGGGCAGGGGGATAGGCGCGATCGCCGATTGATGAGGGGCATTCATAACCGCCGCCCCAGCAGCATGGGCCATTGCCCCCTGCACCGCCTCACTCCATGCTGCCCCTTGGCCTAGCAGCAGCAGCGGAATAGCAGGCGTTGTGGCCTGTTGCAGCAGACCCACGACAGTGGCCCATTCCTGGGCGGCAATGCCGTCATCCACAATCACCAGACTGGGCAGAGTGTGGGCGAGGTGGGCGATCGCCTCCGTTCCCGTCAGCACTATCAACGACATCTCCACCCCGGCCATGGCTGCCTCGAGCAGCGGCAGGATTGGAAGATCAGCACCATCAGGGACAACCGCTAGCACTTCAGGCTGGCAGCAAGGTCTCAGATTCATTCCGTTGGCCATACCAGCAAAGGAACCCACTACTCAAAGTCCATCATTTTGGAGACGCGCCCCCCTCCCCTGCAAACCCTATCGAAACATAGACCTCCGGCCTGAATGCTGGCTTGAGAGCGTGAACTGTGATGCGGCGTTGACGTGCAATGGTTCACACCAGAAGGCTAATTTTGGTGAGGGGGTGCCTTCTAAAAACAGTCCTCACCCCATCTCTATAGCGCTACACGCATAGGTTAGGACAAGGCTTTTTGTGGGAAACCCCGCTCAGCGGGGTTTCCCACAAAAAGCTTGTTACATCATCACGAGCGCGTAGCGCCATATTGACAAATCCAAATTGGTAGGACTTTGATGCGCAGCAGTTCTCAGGATGAAAGTCTGAAGGTAGAGTTTTGCACCCTGCGGGCCAAAACCACACCTAAAGCTTAAAATGAGTACGGCTGTTTAATTCGGATCATACGAGTCAAGCGGTTCGGGATTCCTCACCTGATTGGGTGTTTCTGGGGGTGAGGAAGCATTCACCCAATAGTCTGACGCTGAGAATTGCTGGAAACTTCGACATTTTTTCCGCTTCTGAATCAGATGCGTTAGACTGGGGATTGATGGGAGGATCACTCCCGTCTACTTCAGGACAGCTTGCGTCGGAAGTGGGTTCGTGCCCGCTTTTTTTGTTTTTGGGTGATTTTCTCAAAAACAGATTGACTTTCATTCGGAATCATGGCTCATCCCCTCATCCCCCAAATTTTGGAACTGGCCACCCCAGTCGCAGAACCACTAGGACTAGAAGTTGTTGGTGCAGTGTTCCACACCAACCAAAGTCCGCCAGTGTTGCGGGTCGATGTCCGCAATCTGACGGCAGACACCAGCCTGACGGACTGCGAACGCATGAGCCACGCGCTAGAACAAGTGCTCGACTCCAGCGACCTAATCCCCGATGCCTACGTGCTGGAAGTTTCTAGCCCCGGTATTTCGCGATCGCTCACCACTGACCGGGAGTTCATTTCGTTCAAAGGGTTCGCGGTGGTGGTGACCACAAATGAACCGTTCCAGGGACAAAAGTCCTTCGGTGGGCAACTGATCCGGCGCGACCAGGAGGCCGTTTATCTCAGCCAGAAAGGGCGGGCGATCGCCATCCCCCGCTCCCTGATCCAGACCGTACAACTGGACGAACGGCGGGGCAAGTAGATGACCCAGGGAAGCTGACCCTCAAGTCTAAATTGCTGATTAATGTCTCGAATATCTCTCGAAAACTGAATACCTACGGAGGTTCTCACACATGTCAATGGTTACACTGCCTGGACTTCAGGAAATGATTGAATTGATTAGCCGCGAGCGCAATTTGCCTAAGCACGCGGTAGAAACTGCCCTGCGCGAAGCGCTGCTGAAGGGATACGAGCGCTTCCGTCGCACCAGCCGTCCAGGACAGGTCTTTGACGAAGAGTATTTCAATAACTTTGAAGTCGAACTCGACGTTGAAGACGAAGGCTTCCGGGTGCTTGCCACCAAATACATTGTGGAAGGCGTGGAAAACCCTGACCACCAGATTGCCTTGGAAGAAGTTCGCGAAGTGGCTCCCGAAGCCCAGTTGGGCGACACCGTGGTACTGGATGTCACCCCCGACCAGAGCGAGTTTGGCCGGATGGCAGCAATCCAGACGAAGCAAGTGCTGGCCCAAAAATTGAGAGACCAACAACGTAAACTTGTCCAGGAAGAGTTTCAGGAACTGGAAGGCACCGTGTTACAGGCGCGGGTGCAACGGTTTGAGCGGCAGTCGGTGATTATGATGGTGAGCAGTGGCTACGGCCAGCCCGAAGTCGAGGCCGAACTGCTGAAGCGCGACCAGTTGCCCAACGACAACTACCGGGCGAATGCGGTCTTCAAAGTGATCCTCAAAAAGGTAACGGAAGGCACTCACCGTGGCCCCCAACTGCTCGTCTCGCGGGCAGATGCTGGCCTGGTGGTAGACCTGTTTGCCAACGAAGTGCCTGAAATTGAAGACGAGGTGGTGCGGATTGTTGCCGTTGCCCGCGAAGCCAATCCCCCGTCCCGTTCTGTTGGGCCTCGCACCAAAATCGCAGTGGACACCCTGGAACGCGATGTAGACCCCGTGGGAGCCTGCATCGGGGCACGAGGGTCCCGCATTCAGGCAGTGGTGAATGAACTACGGGGTGAAAAGATTGACGTGATCCGCTGGTCGCCAGATCCGGCCACTTACATTGCCAATGCCCTCAGTCCGGCACGGGTGGATCAGGTGATCCTGGTGAACCCTGAAGAACGCCAGGCTCATGTTTTGGTCTCGGAAGATCAACTGAGTTTGGCAATTGGTAAGGAGGGACAAAACGTGCGGCTGGCAGCTCGTTTGACGGGCTGGAAGATCGATATCAAAGATGCTGCGAAGTATGACTTTGAGGCGGAGAGTCGCAAGATGGCAGAGCTGGCCGAAGAACGCAGGCTGGCGCAGGAAGAAGCCGAACGTCGCGCTGCAGAAGCGGCAGCCTATGCTGAAGCATTGGAGGACGAAGAAGAGTACGATGAATCGGCGGATGAGTTGATGACGGTTGAATCCGTTGATGATGAATTGACTGACCAAACCGCTGATGTTTCTGCTGAAGCAGCAATCACTGCTGATGACAAGATGGATGAAGCGCAGGACTCGACTGAAGCGATCGCTCCTAGCCTGGCAGACGAGTCGGATGAAGATGAATTGGAGGAGGATGAAGATGAATTCGAGGAGGATGAAGATGGCTTTGGCTCTGCCAGCAGTTCTGCCTTACAACGTCCCTAACTGAGGAGAGTTCTTTCGCGTCCATTTCCAATGATTCCTTTGTGTTGATGCGATCGCCCATGACTAACCCACAGTCTTCCAGTTCTGACCCCACTCTCACCGAGGACTATCAGATTCCTCTGCGTGAACCGAGTGAATCTGCTCCCCTGCCCGATCCCGACCGCAACTTACCCGTCCCTCGCCAGAGCCACATTATCAGTTCGATTCTGTCGCCTGCGGTGCGGCTATGGTTGCGATCGCAGGTGCAGGAGGTCGATGACCTCTACGTCTCGATTGAGGGGGGCGATCGCCAGATTCTCTCTGGCCTCATCCCACGGGTCACCGTCTCTGCTCGCAATGCCATTTATCAAGGACTCTATCTCTCGCAGGTGCGCTTGGTGGGCCGGGGCATTAAGGTTAACCTGGGTCAAATCCTGCGGGGTCGGCCCCTGCGACTGGGACACAGTTTCACTGTGCAGGCCGAACTCATCCTGACGGAGGACGATCTCAATGCCTCCTTCGACACCCCTCTGCTGGCAAACGTCTTTTCCGATCTGCTGATCAATCTACTGCGGGCCGGAGCCGCCCCCGAATTGGTCAACCCCGGCTCCAAGAAGCCGATTATCCTCGACAACTTCCGCGCTCGCATTGACCCTGATCTGTTAACCCTGGGAGCCGAGATTATCTCGGCCACCCAGGGTACGGCTACTCCGTTTGTGATCCGCACTGGACTGCGACTTGGCAACGGCAGTGAGCTGCTGCTACAAAACCCCGAATGGCTGCCCACTCCCAAAGCTAAACGCGGCTTGGCCCTTGATGACCTAGACGGCTTCCCGCTTGACTTGGGCACCGATGTAGAGATCCAGGATCTTTTACTGGAGGATGGACGGTTGGTCTGCCGTGGCAAGATCAACATCATCCCCGAAGATGATCTAGAAGATTAATCAGCATTGCTGATTTATCCAATGATTGTTTGAGTGAGGGGCGCACGGAGGGCGCCCCTCACTCAAACAATCACATTTGCATTAAGCAACGCCGATTAAGTGATCGCCTATTTTTCCCGCCTTGCCCCATAATAAGAGGATTCTATGTGAGCGATCGCCCCCGGAGGTCTTGCCCATGCCTCGCCAACGCCTCGGTTCCCTGCTGAAACCTGCCCAACACCACGCTGCATCAAGCCACACCTTTATGCAGCGTCCCGCAGCACACCACCTCAGGCAGGAGCGGCTGTTGCCCCGGCAAGCTGCTTCAACCTCAGATGAGCAGCCACCTCAGTTTGATTTCAGCCATATTCCAGTAACGAGGGGCGATCGCCCCACCCTTCAACCCAAGCTCAAAATTGGTTCAGTCGGTGATAAGTATGAGCAGGAAGCCGATCGCATCGCTGCAAAGGTCGTCAATCACATTCATTCACCTCAGTTCCCTCAGCAGCACGAAACAATTCAGCGGCAGGAGCAGGACAAGGATGAGGAACTGCAAATGAAGCCCGCATTGCAGGCTTCATCAGAAGGGATTGCAGTATCTCCAGAGTTGGAAGCGGAGATTGGGCGATCGCGCGCAGGTGGATTGCCTTTAAGCCAGCCCATCCGCCAACCGATGGAACAGGTCCTTGGAGTGGATCTCAGCCGAGTGAGAGTGCATACCGATGGGCGATCTGAGCATCTCAACCGATCGATCAACGCTTACGCATTCACTTCCGGGCAAGATATTTTCTTTCGTCAGGACACCTATCAACCAAATAATCGAGACGGGCAACAACTCATTGCACACGAACTGACTCATGTTCTACAACAATCAGGGAGTCAGTCAACACTGAATCATTTGGGGATTCATCGAGCGAACTCAAATGTGCTGCAAGGAAGATTTGGATTTGAGATTGAATTACAAATGCTACTGACCAGCGAAAGAACTGTGAAAGTAGAAGGGGGCGGTAGTAGAACAGCAATGACTGAGCCTATATATATTAGGCAACCTAAAGTTGCTGAAGGCAATGGATTTGATGTGCATGCCGATCATCGCTCAGGGCAAGACTCTAAGATGCAAAACAGAGATGATTCTCTGACTGAACCAGAACTTTTTTACCAAAATGCTCCAATCGTTGAGTTGGTTACTCATCCGATGGATGAGTTTAGCATGACAGAAGATGAAGTTGCAGAAGTGATGCAAAGGTTGGTTAATTTTGCAACGACTGCTAAAACTAATAGTGATGACTTCACAAGACGTATTGCTCTCAAAGATCTGCCTGGTATTAGTCAGGCATCAACAAATCTTTATATTGGCTCCGAACGGAAGAAGATGTTAGCCCCGCTGAATGGCGGGATCCAGATGACTCAAGGCATTCGATTAGATCGACTATCTGCATTTTTCCAGGAATATACTCATCCAACGGATTCCAGAGTTAAGCCATTAAATAAAAAAATTAGAGATTCGATGATTCGGGCAGAAGCAGTTGCCACTCAAATTGTGTCTTTCTTACAAGAGGAATATAAAGATCCAAAACGAAAAAGTGATGGCACTAAAAGATTCTTTAAAAATACGTTTCAAGCACCACAAGATCTGTCGCAGATGGACGAGTTAAAGGGATTGCTATTTTTAATGGCAAATTACCTAATCGTTGGCAACCAGGATACGGGAGGGTATGGATGGGCCAAAAATCTTGTGGGTGCGGTCTTTTACAAGAGCAAGCTTTCGGAGGTTGTAAATCGTCTGACTGGGTTTAATCGCACGATTCTCCAAAAACGTCCTCAAAAAGTTGCACAGAAGCTTTTAGAACTTACTGGAAGAGACCCATCTGAACCAGTCCTCTACTTGAAAAAGGCCTCCTCTAGCTCAGAAAGTGGAGAAAAGATAGTTGGAACTTCCCAATCTAGTCAAGATTGGATCATGACTGTACTTACTGGAAAAGACGATAGCGTGTTTAATGAACTGAAGAATCAGTATGGTAGTGATATCAAGCCTGAGAAAATTGGCCCAGACGGGGATAAACAAACTGCTGTCATTATGGAAAACCGTAAGTTGCAAAGCCTGATTAGCGACTCTACTGGAACTGGTATTCAAGGCGCTGACGGCAACACCGGTAGTTGGGTGCAGTTGGGGCGAGATGTTTACAATCTTCTTCGGCGAATCAATACCTAAACATCACGTCAGTTGTGGTTAAGAGGGTTGTTGAGCGCCGCGCGCGGTGCTCAACAACCCTCGATATTCCGTGCGCGTCGCGTACGGAATATCGAGGGTTTCAGTTTATCCGGAATTCACGTTCAATATCATACGGAATCCGCCTGTAAAGTAGCAGTTAGTTGTGATGTAAAACGCGCGCACAGCGCGCGTTTTACATCACAACCAATCGACTCAATAACCGATGGAGTCGGTATCAGTTCGGCTGAAACAGATGCTGGGGTACTGAGCAGAACAAATCAAGGGGGGTAGCGTATCCGGCATTCATGTTTAGATAGCTACGGTCATATCCCTTCAGCATCGTTGAAACCATGCGGCCAACGCTAGTGCCAACGCATCTGCCGCATCATCAGGACGGGGGACGTTGGCTAAATTTAGCTCACGCGCTACGGCGGCTTGGACCGCCTGTTTATCTGCGCCACCATAGCCTGTTAACGCTTGTTTCACCTGAGCGGGTGTGAATTCTACTAGCGGAATATTGTGTTGCGCCAAAACCAGAAGGATGATTCCCCGCGCCTGGGCAACTGCGATTGTGTTTCCCATGCGATAAAAAAACAATTTCTCGATCGCGACTAAATCGGGTTGCACACTGTTTAGCAGTTCATGCAGGTCATTGTAGATTGTCGTGAGGCGATCGCCCATTTCACCGTTGGCTTGAGTCTGGATGATGCCAAAGTCAATCACTGTTGCACCACAGGTGACAATGCTTGTGCCACCACTAGACTTAGGTGGGGAAGGCTCACAGGCGATCGCCCCAAACCCCACAATGGCCAGACCGGGATCAATTCCGAGGATACGTTTCATGCCACATTTTCAGTTCTCACCGACTCCAAACCCATCGCAACCGCAGACTAATACCGACTCCGTCGGTTATTGAGTTGGTTTGTCGTAGTGTAAAACGGGCGCGCAGCGCCCGTTTTACACTACGACAAACTGCTACTTTACAGACGGATTCTGTATAAGAGATGCAGCCAACCAAGAGTGGCTAATTGTTAAGCCACAATCGGCAAAATTGGCAGATAGGGCCACACCACACCTCAAACGCAGAGGCGGAAAAACCTCTTCGTGTTGAGATAGAGGTTCTCGACTATCACTGCTTTAGTTGTTCAACTGCCCACTGTTGACGCATTTCCAGACTTCTATGCTTGCTATGCTTGCGAACACCGCTGCACTAGAAACTGGTTG
Organism: Synechococcales cyanobacterium M55_K2018_004; assembly: GCA_015295905.1. GTDB lineage: Bacteria > Cyanobacteriota > Cyanobacteriia > Elainellales > Elainellaceae > DVEB01. Next base: position 789 of record DVEB01000145.1, on the reverse strand, counting down.
AACTTCCACCACCGTCACCGCCGCTGCTACTGCCACCATCATTGCCACCGCCATACCAGCGCCGCCACTGTTGCCGCTACCACCATGCCAGCCATCATCTGAGCCACCACGACTCTTCAATCGCCCTAAAAACAGATAAATAAGCACGCCAATTCATATGGCTCCAAAGGTATATATCCTCGGTTGAGGCTCCGACGAGCGAACTGGCTTTTGATGGCGGATCAGATCATCGAAAACCATGACCATGTAGATTTGGGCTTCACCTTCAGCATTAAGTTGACACGCAATCGTGTTAATTTCTTGCTCTTGCGATTCGCTCAACCACTTCAACTGATCCAGCACATAACTGTATTGCGGCGGTGGGTTGGGAATTGGTGGTTGCTCGCTTGGTGCGCGGCAATAGGTATTGCGCTACTAAGTATTGTTCTGACAACAGGTATTGCGAAGAACAATCCTGCTAGCCCAGCGAGAAGGATGAGCGTGTGAAGCCTAAAACTGCCTTTCCTCAACGAGGATTAATTAGGCAATCGCTGACCTGCAACTCGTTGCAGGCGTGAGCAAAACTGTCCCTGCCGCTCTCGCTAGACTTCACCTCATTCCAGACTGCCATTGGCCAGACTGCCATTGGTAAGATGCATCCTCACTCCCTCAAGCTACGCCCTCCCTGAGGCAATCGGACAAACTTATTATTTTCTAGTCAAAGTAAAAAGTGAACGCTTTTCTTTGCAAGATTGTTTCCCTCTAGAATCCTTATCCTGCGTGTATTTGAGGTAAGTTGGAAAGATTTTT
>DVEB01000028.1 GCA_015295905.1 Synechococcales cyanobacterium M55_K2018_004 | reverse complement strand
AACCCTTGCTGTTCCGTGCGCGACGCGCACGGAACAGCAAGGGTTTCAGCTTATCTCGAATTCACGTTAATCCAACATCCAGATCAGGGAAATTTGCTGAAAAAAATCGACTCTTTTCCCTAAATGTTTGCAAAATTCTGGAATATGCTGTAGCAATCTTAGTGAGCCAGGGTAGTCTACGTTGGTTACGTTTCGTTGGTCACGCTTAGGGTTGCAGAATGACTCTGTTTGTGCAGGTCAATGCCTCTGTATTTTTGAGGTGCGTTTGAGTCTACACCACAAGTTTCATGCGCTCACCTCACTCAGACTTGCAGCAGCGATTCTAGTTTGGGTTTCTAGTGTGGGGCGAGCCCGCCCATAGCAGGCTAACCTCACACCAGAAGTCGGGGTTTTATCCTGAAGAATTGCCAAATTTGCGGATGGAACTGCAGCAGTTACTTGACCAAGTGTGAGGTTCTAAGCAGTTTTGATCAGCAGGCGGTGTTTCTCCCATTCTTCTAGCAAGAACAGTTAGTCAAGCATGACCAGTTTGCCAGTGTACGACGAGCCATTGTTGAGTGAGACGGGCCTCAAAGCGCTTGGATTGCTTGCCCGCAATGAAGTTGGAAAACCTTGGCTGGATTGAGCAAATGGCAGCATGAATTCTACAGACACCAAGTGAGGCAAGTTGTGAATGAGAGTAGGTCTCAAATGGGTTACAAGGCTCGTCAGATGATGCGATCGCTATATCTCAAAAAAATAATTCTTGCTATGATATCGCGTGTGTTTGGTGTGGTCTGGTGTATTGAGGAGTGAGAATGTTGAATTTGGTTGATCTTGGTGGTAGACCATTCCACTTTATTGGCATCGGTGGAATTGGCATGTCTGCTCTGGCCTACGTATTGACAAAGCGAAATTTGCCAGTTTCTGGATCAGATCTCTGCTTGAACGACATTACGAAACGGTTGCAGGAGCAGGGTGCTCACATTTTCTGGAATCAAGAAGCCGCAAACCTGGAGTTTTTTGAACCTGCTGTCCCTGCGGTTGTGCATGAGGCCGCCCAGACTCAACCCCCGTATAACCAGGTCAAATTACCAACGCTGCCCCAGGTCATTTGCTCAACCGCCATTAACCCAAACAATGTGGAGTATCGGGCAGCCCTGGAGATGGGCTGTCCCATTTTTCATCGCTCTGACCTACTGGCGGCCCTCATGATGGAATACCAGGGCATTGCGGTTGCTGGTACGCACGGAAAGACGACCACCAGCAGCATGATTGGCTACATGCTTTTGCAGGCCGGGCTTGACCCCACGATCATTGTGGGAGGCGAAGTCCATGCCTGGGGCGGCAATGCTCGCGTCGGCAACGGTGTTTATCTGGTGGCTGAGGCCGACGAGTCGGATGGTTCGCTCGCAAAACTGTCTGCCCAGATTGGCGTGGTCACGAATATTGAGTTAGATCACCCCGATCATTACGCCAGTCTGGATGAGGTCGTTCAAATTTTCCAGACCTTTGAGCAAAACTGCAAGACCTTGGTGGCCTGTGTAGACTCTGATGCAGTGCGGCGATCGCTCCATCCCACCATTACCTACAGCCTAGATCCAGAACGCCATGCCGACTATACCGCCGACCAGATCCAGTATGGGGCGGAGGGCATCACGGCTCGCGTATGGGAGCGTGGCCAGCCACTAGGCTACATCAGCTTGCAGTTGCTTGGTTCCCATAATCTCAGCAATGCTCTAGCGGCGATCGCGGTGGGTCGTCTGGCGGGTGTTTCGTTCGACGCCATTGCGGCGGCACTCGCTACCTTTGAAGGGGCAAGACGGCGGTTTGAACGGCGTGGCTCTCACTATGGCATCTTGTTTGTCGACGACTATGCCCACCATCCCAGTGAAATTCAGGCCACGCTTTCGGCGGCAAGGTTGCGACTCCAGTCTTTCCCGCAGAACCAACGCAGAGTGGTGGCGGTGTTCCAACCACACCGCTTTAGCCGCACCCAGACCTTTTTGAAGGAGTTTGCCCAGTCCTTCGGGGATGCAGATTTGGTCGTCACGACAGAAATTTATAGCGCTGGTGAGCCAAATCTGGGAACCGTGAACGGTGCCATGCTGGCAGATGCGATCGCCCTCAACCATGCCAACTCGTTCTATCAACCCACGCTGGCCGAAATGACTGAATTTTTGCGGACTGCCCTCCGTCCTGGTGATTTAGTGTTGTTTCTGGGGGCAGGCAACCTCAATCGCATCATCCCAGAGCTGACCGCTTACTATGCCCAGCTTGAACAGGAGCAACTGGTCCCCGAAGCAGACCCGGCATTGGTGAAGTAGACGCTCAATCCACCTAGTTGATTTTGGCTGAAACTTCATGACTGTGGGTTTCAGTCAAAATCAATCGGATGAACCCAACCTATTCAGTACGATATGACCAGCGTTTATTATCCTTCTTCCCGCGACGAGTTGCCTCCTATCCGACTCCCCCATAGTAGTTGCATCATTAAGCCCCAAGCTCCCCTGGCACCACTGACAACCTATCGGGTGGGAGGTCCGGCTGAATGGTTGGTCAGTCCTCGCAGCGTGGATGATTTACAGGCCAGTGTGAACTGGGCAACCACGGCAGGCTTGCCGATTACTGTGGTGGGAGCGGGTTCAAATTTGCTGATCAGCGATCGCGGCCTCCCTGGTCTGGTGATTTGTACCCGCCATCTGCGGGGGGCAGTGTTTGACTCGGAAACCGGGCAGTTAACTGCAACGGCAGGCGAGTCTGTTGTGCGTCTGGCATGGCAAGCCGCAGAGCGGGGCTGGCAGGGTATGGAGTGGGCAGTCGGTATCCCTGGAACCGTGGGTGGGGCAGTGGTGATGAATGCCGGAGCGCACCAGTCCTGCACAGCAGACCTGTTTGTGAGTGCGCGAATTCTGGACAGCAGGGGCCAGGATTCGATATTGTCCCGAGAAGAGATGGCGTTCGCCTATCGGACAAGTGTGCTGCAAGGCGAGGCCAATGGCATCGTCACGCAAGCCACCTTCCAACTGCAACCAGGAGCAGACCCAGCGATGGTGACTGCAACCACCCGTCAACACGTTGAGCATCGTCACCGCACCCAACCCTACCACCTACCTAGTTGCGGCAGTGTGTTTCGCAATCCTACACCGCAGAGTGCAGGGCGCTTGATTGAGCAGGCCGGACTCAAGGGCTATCAGATTGGTGGAGCACAGGTCTCTACCCTGCACGCCAATTTCATTGTGAATGTGGGAGGTGCAACGGCACAGGATGTCTATCAGTTGATTCGCCATGTTCAAACAGTGGTGGGCGATCGCTGGCAAGTTGGCCTGGAACCGGAAGTCAAAATGTTAGGCGAATTTGCAGAATGCTAACCCTAAGCCTGTGAGTGGCTCACCTCACACTCAACGCCTCACACTCTACGAACAACAGCCAAGAACTGATCCCACTTTTGACGAATTCATACGGAATCCGCCTATAAAGTAGCAGTTAGTTTTTGGTAGAACGCACGCTGCGCGCGCGTTCTACCAAAAACTAACCGACCCTATAAGCAACGGATTCCATATCACATAAAAAAGAGAGCGTTTGGTGGGAAACCGCGCGGCGCGGGGTTTCCTACGCGGGATTTCCCACCAAACGCGTTGTTCTAATCTATGCGGGTAGCACTATCAATATCCACACTCCAAAAAATCAAGATGAGAGTAAAGTGGTAAAGGTGCTAAGGTTTTAGCAACGCAATAGTGATCCACGGTAAGACGTATGAACAAAGGACAGGGATTCGGCGGTTTCGGTCTAGGCGGCAAGATGAAGGAACTGACCGAGGCGTTCAAGAAAGCCCAACAGGTTCAAGAAGGGGCAAAGAAGCTCCAGGAAGAACTTGAAAATATGGAAATCACGGGTGAAGCCGGAGGTGGGTTGGTGAAGGTGGTGCTGACCGGGAACCAGGAACCTCGCCGGGTTGAAATTTCGCCCGATGTCATGGGTGAAGGCGCGGAAGTCTTGTCGGATCTGGTGCTGGCCGCAGCCAAGGATGCATACACCAAATCTACGACGACAATGCGCGAACGCATGGAAGAACTGACCAGTGGCTTAAACCTGCTGGGACTGTAATTGCTTTGCTTCCTGTTGACAACATGGCGAGACAGTTTCAATCTCGCCGTGTTGTTGTGTTTCCCGCGATCGCAATCGAAGGGGGGCTAAGGCTGAGGCTGGGCACGCTGACGTTATCTCAGCATCAGTTCGACAGCTTAGAAGGCCACAGGCGGGAGCGCAGACTAGCCTTTATCCTTCAGGGTCAAGGGCAGGCTTTTGGGGCTGGTCGGTGTAGGCCGTCAACCCTGCCAAACTCATGTTCAAACATCTTAGGATTGATCTACTGATTCAACCTCCGCCCCCTCGATGTACCTCAAATCCCTCCACCTGCGGCAGTTTCGCAATTACCGGGATCAGGAGGTTTACTTTACTGCGCCCAAAACGATTGTGTTGGGGGACAATGCCCAGGGCAAATCGAATCTGCTGGAGGCGGTGGAGCTGCTAGCAACACTGCGATCGCACCGGGCAACGCGCGATCGTGACTTGGTGCAGGATGGCACTGCGAGCAGTCAAATTACAGCGTTACTGGAACGAGCCACAGGTTCCGTTGATTTGGCCCTGACCCTGCGCCACAACGGACGACGTACTGTTGCCCTGAATGGCCACACTCTAAAACGCCAGATTGATTTCCTAGGAGTGATGAGCGCAGTGCAGTTCTCCAGCCTTGACCTGGAGCTAGTGCGTGGTGGGCCAGGGTATCGGCGCGACTGGGTAGACACTCTGCTAACCCAACTGGAACCGGTCTACGCCCACATTTTGCAGCAATACAATCTGGTGTTGCGGCAGCGCAATGCTCTATTGAAACAGCAGAAGAGCAGAACGGATGCCCTCGCGCCTGCGGTTGATGCAACAGAACTAGCCGTCTGGGATGCCCAACTAGCTGCGTTGGGAACGCGGGTGATTCGACGGCGATCGCGCGTCCTTCAGCGCTTAGCCCCCCTCGCCCAGGCATGGCACCACGCCATTAGCAGCAGCACAGAACATCTAGAGGTTCACTATGCGCCCAATGTCTCTCTCGAAAACGATGACCCGCTGTTGATCCAGCACGCATTTCTAGAGAAAGTGAAGGAACGGGCGATCGCCGAGCACGCCCAGGGCACTACCCTCGTTGGACCGCACCGGGATGAGATCGAGTTCACCATCAACCAAACCCCTGCCCGCCAGTATGGTTCTCAGGGGCAGCAAAGAACCCTCGTCCTGGCGCTCAAGCTCGCCGAACTTAAGTTGATCGAGTCTATCATTGGCGAACCGCCACTGCTACTGCTGGACGACGTGCTGGCCGAATTGGACCTCAAGCGCCAGAATAAACTCCTCGATACGATTCAAGACCGCTTCCAAACGCTGATTACCACGACTCACCTCGGCTCCTTCGATGCCCAGTGGTTGCAGTCCTCCCAAATTCTCACAGTCCATGCCGGACAACTGGTGTGATTGCTCTATCCCAGGCGCAGAGGGGCGATCGCACCATACCAATCGCCCCTCTGCTGGCATCCTTTTTACAAGGGCAACCTTACCTCCCTCGCAAAACACTACAAAAACGCTACAAAGCAGTACCAGTAACGTGAATTCGGGATACGCTGAACCCCTTGCTGTTCCCTGCGCGTTGCGCAGGCAACAGCAAGGGGTTGGAGGCACCGCGCCGAGCACGGTGCCTCCAACCCCTCTTAACCAGAACTGACGTTACCAGTAAGTTTATGGCGCTACGCGCTCACCATGGAAAACACTTCTGGTGGGAACCCTGGCGGCGTAGGGGTTCCCACCAAAGACTCTGTCCTCATCTAGCGTGTAGCGCTATAAGTCTAGGACCAGCCGCCACGTAACTGTTTTGCTGAGGGGCCACCAATGGGTGGGGGAATCATTTGGCGGCTAGGGTCAGTCGAAGGTGCGTAACCTATCGGGGGCGGTAGCGGTTGCCCCAGCAGCGTTGCAGCTTCGGAACCAATCGGTGGCTGGATCGGCTGACTCGCCAGCACAATATCGGCATCGGCTCCAATCGGAGGGGCGATCGGGTGAGTCGGAGGAGACGACCCAACCGGGGGTGGGTAGTTGCCATAGCGATAAGGTCCATGTTGCCCATAGGGGCCAAGGGCTTCTGATGCAGGTGGCCCGCCGATTGGAGGGGGAATCGCAGGCCCCACTAACCCGCCTGGTGCTGCGCCAATGGCAGGAGTCAGGGGTTGGCTAGCCACTAAATAAGTTGCCCCCGACCCAATCGGTGGCGGGATCACCTGATCGGTGAAGGGCTGGGGTGAAATGGGTTGGACAGGTTCAACGGGGGGAGTCCACCCCTTTGGGGGGGGAATGTAGGGGTTTTGGCTCACAATAGCCCTCCTGCGTCTCGTAGATAAGGTCGGAATCGGAAAAACGGACAACTTCCTCAGACAACACCTTCCTCAAGTCCCTCAAGCAGAGAACGCTGACCAGAGATCCAGAACTTGGCTGATCAACGCAAAGCTCGATGACTTCAAGTGTTCTAGCATTTCACGTTGTCCAATCAGCGTGAAGAGCCCGCCAGGGAAGATCACTCTCTATATACTGGAGGGTGTGTTTTTAACTGCTGGAAATACTATACCGTCAGTGTTTTGGCAACGCTGCATAAATTCTGTGACAACAGTTTGATGGCTCGACTCAGGTCATGCATGAATTTCTGTTACAGAACCTAACGCTTGATGGCATCCTGTGTTCGCTATGACTGATCTGCCTCCCCTCAACCGCGATACCCTCTGGCAAATTTTGCAGAACCAACTGGATGACGCAACGGTCAACCAGCTTGTCTGGTACTTTTTGGGCTACCGCTTCGATGCCACTACCCAGCGTTGGGACACCACCGCAGTACACCCCGAATGGCGGGACGAGTACCCTATTCCTCCAGATTTCATCGCTAGCCGTCCAGCAACCGTGAAGCTGACCCGTTCAATTCCTGCGGCCAACAAGCAATTGTTGAAAGAGTATCTTGGTTTTGAAGGCTACAAGGTGGGTGAACTGGTGCCTCGTCTGACACGCCGGGTGACGATGGCAAACTGGCTCCTGAGCTATGGCAAAGACCATGGCTTTGATGTGTAAACTTTGAAGAATCCACGCAACTCCTTGATCAAGAGACGCAGTATGAACTGGTGGCAGAAGTTTCAGAAGAATTCCCTGGCGCGGTTTGGGGCGCTTGTCCTGTTGGTGTTTTACCTGGCCGTGTTTGCTGCCGATTTTGTTGCCCCCTACAACCCCTACACCAGTCAGCCTGATGGCTCTCTGCTCCCTCCCACCCGTGTCTACTGGCGCACTCAAGACGGACAGTTCATTGGTCCCCACGTCTACCCTACGGCCCAGGGATCGGTAGATCTGGAAACGGGCGATCGCTCTCTCATTGTCGATTTCAGCAAACCTTCCCCTATTCGGCTGTTTGTCCAAGGGGAAGAGTATCGTTTTCTGCAACTCAAACTCCCCCTGCCCACGCGCTTCTCGCTCACAGACCCACAATTTCGAGAGGTGGAAATTTTTCCGGGCATTCCCAGCAATTTGCGGCTGTTTGGCACCGTGGGCGAGGGCAAGTGGAATCTTTTAGGGACAGACGAGCAGGCGCGCGATCAATTTAGTCGGATTGTTTATGGAGGACGCATCAGCCTCAGCATTGGGTTAGTGGGAACCCTCCTCTCCTTCCCGTTGGGACTGCTGGTAGGCGGTATTTCGGGCTACTTCGGGGGCGCGGTCGATGCCATCTTGATGCGCGTTGCGGAAGTCTTGATGACTATTCCTGGCATTTACCTACTAGCGGCGTTGGCAGCAGTCTTGCCGCCTGGTCTCTCCAGCAGTGAGCGATTTTTGCTGATTGTGGTGATCACTTCGCTGGTCAGTTGGGCGGGGCTGGCCAGGGTGATTCGGGGCCAGGTGCTGTCCATCAAAGAACGGGAGTTTGTGCAGGCCAGCAGAGCGATGGGGGGTGGGCCGTTTTACATCATTACTCGCCATGTTTTGCCCCAAACGGCTACCTACGTGATCATTTCAGCCACACTAGCAATTCCCAGCTTTATCTATGCCGAAGCGGTGCTCAGTTTGATTGGGTTGGGGATTCAGCAACCCGACCCCTCTTGGGGAAATATGCTCTCTCTGGCGCTCAATGCCTCTGTGCTGGTGTTACAACCCTGGCTAGTGTGGACTCCGGCCCTGTTAATCGTAATTACGACCCTGGCGTTTAACCTCTTGGGGGATGGCCTGCGGGATGCCCTCGACCCCCGCAGTTTGTTCGGCAGCAAAGAGTAATTATGGTGGCTTTCCTATTGATGAGAGAAAGTTACACAGCACAAGATCTGGCTGGTTAAGGGGTTGAGTGGTGCGGTCACAAACCACACCACTACAAGCAGCCATCAACATCAGTTCTGGTTAAGAAGGTTATGGGCACCGCGTCGGGCGCGGTGCCCCATAATCCTTGCTGTTCTGTGCGCGTCGCGCACGGAACAGCAAAGATTTCAGCGTATCTCGAATTCAGGTTAGAGGACGCAGTTTGGATCGGCAGGATTTGTGTCCCCAGCTAATCATGTCGGAGCTGCTGCACAAGGTGCCCTAACTCTGGCAGGATAAGTTTTTCCATTGCCAGCCTTACTGCATGACTGGAACCCGGTAGCGAGAAAACGATTCGGCCTTGACACACCCCTGCGACTGCGCGGGAGGCGATCGCCCGTGAGCCAATTTCCTGGTAACTCAGCCAGCGAAATAGCTCGCCAAAACCGGGTAGTGTTTTTTCCAGCAGGCGCTCGATTGCATCGTAGGTGGTGTCACGCGGCGCGATGCCTGTGCCACCATTCAAAACCAAAGCTTCGATCTCGGGCTGTTGGCACAGGTCTAGCAATTGCGCTGCGATCTGATCCGGTTCGTCGGGGAGGATGGTGTAGAAGGCGACGATATGCCCATTTTCGTGGAGTAACTGGCGGATCACATGTCCACTGCGATCGCTCTCCATCGTCCGAGTATCACTCACCGTGACGATCGCGCAACTCACCGAAACAGGATGCAAATCAGGATGGGGAAGCGAGGCTGTCATAACGAATCAAAATCATCGTGAATCAAACCAGAAGATTGGCAGAAGCCTCTTGATTTTCATCATTTTAAGACTACGTGAATTCTGGATACGCTGAAACCCTTGTTTTTCCGTGCGCGACGCGCACGGAAAAACAAGGGTTTTGGGTCACCGCGCCGGGCGCGGTGACCCAAAACCCGCTTAACCAGAACTGAC
>DVEB01000237.1 GCA_015295905.1 Synechococcales cyanobacterium M55_K2018_004 | reverse complement strand
TCACACGACGACACATCAACTCAATAACCGACGGAGTCGGTATTAGGACTGTTTGTGGTGTAGGTGTGTGCGAAGCACACATCCACTAAACCTGATCGTTGAGGTGTGTCACGCCTTGGAGTTAGCGCAACCCTAACCAGGTAAAGAAGTCCTGATGGGTAAAGAATTCAAGAATCAACAGGGCCACGAAGCCGATCATGGCAAAGCGCCCGTTGATCAGCTCTGCGTAGGGCGTCCAACCGAAGGCCGGCTCAGGTTGGACGCCTTTAGGGGTGGGTTCGGGGGGAGTTGTTTGGGAAGTCATTGTTGAGTGTCAGAGTCAGTAAAGGACGTGCAGCAAGATAGTATACCTGCGGGCTGAGGTCTGAACACTTTACCCTCCTACGGGAACCGGCGATTCCTGCACCTTCGTAGCTTCGATGCGCCCCGCCTCAGCCTCTAACTGTTGAACGGCTTCAATCAGCGATCGCACTTCTTCCACAGCTTCAGATGGCTCAAAGGAGAGGGGGAATTTGCCCTTTGCCAGCATCCGCAGGCCCAGAGGTCCCAGGCTGACTAGCCCCCGCAAGTCGCGCAGGTGGTTACTAACCACCCGTAGGCCAAACTTGCGTTCATCAATCCAACCGCCCTCTTTAACCAGTTCCACTAGCACCTTGCGGTGGCGGACGGCACGGCTTTGCTGGTCGTCTTGTCGCTCTAGCAATTCCTGCTTAATTTTGGTGATCTGGTCGAGCGGGGCCACCTCCATCGGACAGACCGAGTTGCAGTAATAGCAACGGGTGCAGCCCCAAACTCCCTGGGTGCCCTCGCCATACTTTTCGAGTCGTTCAGTCGTGGTGGCATCGCGGGAGTCGGCTACCATACGGTAAGCCTTGGCTAGGGCATGGGGACCAACAAAGTCGGGGTTGACCTCGCGGGCATTGCATTCCGAGTAACAGGCTCCACAGAGGATGCAGTTGCCAGTCTGGTTGAGGCGATCGCGTTCCTCTGGTGATTGCAAAAACTCTCGTTCTGGCACCTGCCGTGCCCCGGTGCTGACGTAGGGATCAACCGCCTCCAGATGCTCCCAGAAGCTTGCCATGTCTACCACCAAGTCTTTGATGACGGGCATATTGCCCATCGGCGCGATGGTGATGGTCGGCAGCGCATCTGTAGTCTGAGCGGCAGCACTTGAGTGGAGCCGTTGCAGGCGGGCCAACTCACTGCCCACATTTTCTTTACAGGCCAGGGCAGAGCGCCCGTTGATGCGCATTGAGCAGCTTCCACAAATTGTGTTGCGACAGTTTTTGCGGAAGGCTAGGGTGCCGTCCTGTTCCCACTTGATGCGGTTCAGACAGTCCAGAATAGTAGTACCCGGTTCCACGTCCAAGTCGTAGGTTTGTAGCCGGGGAGGTGAACCTTCTGTTTGCCGAAAAATTTTAAACCGAACTTGCATACAGGGGTGAGACGTAGAGGTCTAGAGAGCGCAGTCCGGGTGGAGTAAGACGATGCAACAGAGGCAGGCACTCCGCCCACTCATGCGAAAGCGTAAGAACGCTTTTCTATCATAACAAGAACGTTCGATCTCCCGAGGGGCTGAGAACCCTGAACAAACCGTATTTTTTATAAAATTGACACTTCTGCTCTGCGAGCGTTGACCAATGTTTGAGGTGACTGCTTGAGGTGACTGAAAGTCTTAAATTTGGTGTCCTGCTGCGGTGTACCACTAGACAAAATTCAAAAGTGCCAAAATCACAAATGGCGGGCACTCAGATCTGCTGATAACTGCCTTGTTTGAGGCATTTGCAGACTGCGAAAAATATATGAATGCTAGCGTTTCACGTCAGGGGATAAGACAGCAATAAAGATCGGCAACTTTCATTTTAGAACGTGATTGAAAACTGGCTGACGTGCATTGGAAGTCAGTAGAAAAAATGACAAAGCTATCTTGTCTCTGCTTGCGCGTCAAACTATCTCTGCTTTTGAGGCGCTGCTGAGGCCGAAGTTTTTGTTCAAGCTTCTACACTCTTTGTGTGAAGAAATCCTACTTTTTGACCGTCTTTTTCCATCCAAGATAAAGCGCGCAAAAGCCTGACAGATCTTTAACAGAAGATGATTGCCCCCTAATTTTGAAGTCACAAAAGAACTCTAAACACGATCGAGCAGTACGTCAGTATTAAATGACGAGGAATATAGTTGACAACCGATAAAAGTCATGTTTTTCAGCAAAAGATCCGCGAAAATTCGATCTTTACTTGTTAGGCTCCTTTTAGTAAATTAAAAATATAGTGATCAGAAGAGATCCAATTTTTTTGGCGTCAATCGCTCTCAAAAGTGATCTCAGAAGCTTCGGGTAAAGAGCATTCCTGGTCATCACTGTGGCTTGTCAAATTATTCTTGCCTGAAGCGATGCTTAGTCCTATGCAGCTTGAGTATTGCGTTCCATTTGTCATCTAAGTCCTCATCTTTAACTGCAGGATGTCTTCAGAGCAATGACTGAAACTGTCTCCCCTCCGTTAACCGGAAAAGCGCTGCTACAAAAGGTCAAGGAACTATCGCATTTGTCTTCTCGAGAAAAGGCAAGACGGTGTGGATATCAGACTATTGGAAAAAATAATCAAGCGCGTGTCAATCTGTCCGATTTTTATGAGGCTTTGCTGGCAGCCCGAGGCATTTCCTTGGGCACTGAAAGCGCTAAGGATGGTCGTGGGCGGGAACCTACCTACCGAGTGAGTGTCCACAAAAACGGTCAGATCGTGATTGGCGCAACCTACACCGAAAAAATGGGCCTGAAGCCAGGCGACGAGTTTGAAATTAAGCTGGGCTATAAGCACATTCACCTCATCCAAATTGATAAAAGTGCGGATGCCTCTAAAGCAGACGACGACGATGACGATGAGGCTGCATACGAGGAAGGGTAGACCCAGGTTGTTCCCATGATCTTGAATGTATCTGATCTCAAGGCTGCCCCTGTTTGGCTTCAGGTCGCAGCCTTTTTTGTGGGTTGGTTGCTGGTTTGGTTGCCGATCGCTCTTCCCTTGGCGATCGCCCTGCGCTGGTACCCCCCCCAGCCCGTCACTCCAGCCCAAAAGCTTCCACTGGTAGCCTCGCTCTACCTGCTGGCTCCTCTACCGCTATGGGCCGCTCTTAGGCTGATGGAGGCTTCCTTAGTAGACTGGGGGGTGGTCTGGAGCGAAGAGATGGGGCGATCGCTCCTGCTGGGCTGGGGGTTGGGGGTCGGGGGCTTAGCAGTGTTGTTGGGCGGGCAATGGCTATTGGGCTGGGTGGAGTGGTCAGAGGTGCGCCCCGCAATTGCCCAAGGAGTGCCTCTCTTGCTGGGCACGTTGCTCTTGGCTGTGTGGATTAGTTTGACAGAAGAAGTTATCTTTCGGGGATTTCTGCTCAATCGGCTGCAACGTCATGAACTGGACTGGGGGGCAGCCACGATCGCCAGCCTCATCTTTGCCGTGCTGCATCTCGTCTGGGAGGGTAAGCAGAATATCCCCCAACTGCCTGGTCTGTGGTTGATGGGCATGGTGCTGACGGTGGCCCGCTGGGCAGACGCAGGGCTGCTGGGACTGCCCTGGGGGTTACATGCGGGTTGGGTGTGGGCGATCGCCAGTCTGGACACGCTGCAACTGCTGAAGTATACCGGCAAAGGTTCGCCCTGGCTGGTGGGGTTTGACCATAAGCCGCTGGCAGGAGTTTTGGGGATTTTGTGTTTGTTGGGAACGGCAGGAGTGGTGTGGTGGCTGAGGTGAGTCAGGGGGGGGAGTGGAAGGTTCAAAATCTACCCTCACGTCCGTTCTGGCTAAGCTGGTTAAGAGGGTTTTGGGACACCGCGCCCGGTGCGGTGTCCCAAAACCCTTGATGTTCTGTGCGACACGCACAGAACATCAAAGGGCTCAGCGTATCTGGAATTCACGTTAATCTCTCAATCTAAAATCGGCTAGGGTGGGTGAGGGGAAAAATCGATGGGCCAAAATCAACCAGCGCCGGAGGGAGAAATTTGCTCCGAACGGGGACGCTGCGCGATATACTCCCCTTGATGAGAGGCAAGTTGAGTCTTGATGAGAGGCAAGTTGAGTCAAGCATGGTAGCGGTAGCAATTCTGGCAGCAGGGCGAGGCACCCGGATGAAATCAGATCTGCCAAAGGTGTTACATTCCTTAGGGGGGCGATCGCTCGTCCAGCGGGTTCTCGATAGCGTGGCCGTGCTGAACCCTGAGCGTCGGCTTGTGATTGTAGGCTATGGCAGTGAGAAGGTGCGGGCCTCCCTAGCAGACGAACCAGGGCTAGAGTTCGTGGAACAGACTGAGCAGTTGGGGACGGGTCATGCTGTGCAGCAGTTGATCCCTCACCTAGAGGGCTACGACGGGGATTTGCTGGTGCTGAATGGGGATGTGCCCCTGCTACGGTCGGAAACCCTCAGCAACTTGCTCAAAATTCACCAAGCAAGTGGCAATGCGGCCACTATTCTGACAGCGCACCTGCCAGAACCGAAGGGCTATGGGCGAGTGTTTTGCGATGGCAACAACATCGTCACGCAGATCGTGGAGGAGCGAGACTGCACCGCCGCCCAGAAGCAAAATCGGCGCATTAATGCCGGAGTCTATTGCTTCAAATGGTCAGCCTTGGCGGCAGCACTCCCTCAGTTGAGTGCAGACAACGATCAGCAAGAATACTACCTGACGGACACGGTGCATTTTCTGAAACCTGTGATGGCGGTAGATGTCAGCGATTTTCAGGAAATTTTGGGGATCAACGATCGCAAGCAACTGGCGACGGCCTACGATATCCTGCAAACCCGCGTCAAAGACCGTTGGATGGCGGCAGGGGTCACGTTTATTGATCCAGATAGTGTGACCGTAGATGATGAGGTGATTTTAGAACCAGATGTCGTCATAGAACCGCAGACCCACCTGCGCGGCAAAACCCTGATCCGCACGGGCAGTCGCATCGGCCCCGGTAGCCTGGTTGAGAACAGTCAAATTGGAGAGAATGTTACAGTCCTGTTTTCCGTGATCTCTGATAGTGTGGTGCAGGCGGGCACCCGCGTTGGGCCTTATGCTCACCTACGGGGACACGCTGAGGTGGGGCAAAACTGCCGCATCGGCAACTTTGTGGAACTGAAAAACACGGTGACGGGCGATCGCACGAATGTGTCGCACCTCTCCTACCTAGGGGATGCTACTGTGGGCAGCCGCGTGAATGTGGGGGCAGGCACCATCACCGCTAACTATGACGGCGTGAACAAACACCGGACAGTGATTGGCGATCGCACCAAGACAGGATCTAACTGTGTGCTGGTGGCACCGCTGACGCTAGGTGAGAATGTCACGGTTGCTGCTGGGTCAGTGGTGACCGAGGATGTGGAAAGCAACGCACTGGTGATTGCTCGGGCGCGTCAAGTAGTGAAGCCAGGTTGGCAAATGCAGCCGAAGGACACGGCTGGGCAGTGAGGTCGGTGATGTCCTCTAGGGTTTGGGAGGGTGTCTCCAATCCTAAAGCGATGAGCTTGCAACAGGGGATAGAATGCGTCGAGTGCTGGCCCAAAGCAAAAAGGAGTTGACTCAGTTTGGGCGCGATCGCCTCACAGTGGCGCTGGCTTTCGTCTTGCCACTGGCAACGTTATTGATCTTCGGCTTTGCGATTCGTCTGGAGGCGCAGAACATTCCCCTGGCGATCCAGGACTTTGACAACAGCCCCCTCAGTCGTGCCTACATCGAACGAATCTTCGCGACGAACCAGTTTCAGCCGGTGGACTGGGGAACGCGAGACCCCTTGCAGCAAGCGCTAGACCCTGGTGTGGCGAAAGCAGCGGTAATCATTCCCCCCAACTTCTCACGGCAAATTAAAGTAGGAATCCCGGTTGAGGTGCAGGTCTTAGTGGATGGCACCGATGTCAACAATGCCAGGGTGATTCGCAATAGCATCAACGCAACGACGCAATTTTTTCTGAGGGAGTCTGGGTTGCAAACGCAACCACCGAACATTGATCTGCAATCGCGCATCTGGTTTAACCCTGGACGCCAAGAAGCACTGTACATTGTCCCAGGCACAATTGCTGTGATTTTGTGGATTTATCCTTCGTTGTTGGCGGCGATCGCCATGGTGCGCGAAAAGGAACAGGGCACTATCATCCAGATCTATGCCTCGAATTTGAGTGCTATAGAGCTTTTGGTAGGGAAAGGACTGGCCTACCTGCTCGTGGGACTAGGACAGGCGATCGTAATTATGGGGATTAGCTTTCTGTTGTTTGGCCTCCGGCTGGCAGGCGATCCAACGCCCCTCTTGCTCGGCACTCCACTATTTGTGGTGGTTGCCGTCACCTTTGGGCTTGTTGTGGGAATTCGTGCGACCAATCAAAATGCATCTGTTCAGGTGGTTGCAACGCTTGGCTTCTTGACCGCTTTTTTGTTATCAGGGTTTATCTACCCTCTAAGCAATATTCCGTTTCCACTGTCTCTGATTTCCAATATCGTCCCCACGCGCTACTACATTCCTATTATCCGTGATGCCTTTGTACGGGGGGCAGGCTGGCCAGGAATCTGGTTCGATGTGGTGATGATCCTGTTGCTCGGACTGCTGTTGTTTAACCTAGCAGGGCGATCGCTGAGGCGAATGCAGTTACCGGATTAGCGCCATCAGGCCAAGCACCTGATCCCACCTCACGCTTCTGATGTAGTTAGCTTGGCACCCGCCCATAGCAGACGATAAAACCACACCAGCAGTCGGAGGGTTGAACCCAGCAGGCGCAACCTCCGACTGCTGGCTTTCGGACTACGAACTGCTGTGCTATACAAGCTCATACCGACTCCGTTGGTGATTGAGCCGGTTGGTTGTAATGTAAAACGTCAGCTGCGCGCACGTTTTACATTACAACCAACTGCTACTTTACAGGCGGATTCTGTCTCAAATTGCAAATCCGAATCACACATGATGTTAAGGGTACCCTTGTTTTCAGCCTGGGTTGAACGATTTTTAGAGAGTTCCCTCTGGTCGTTGGCCTTGAAGGAAGTCCGTCAAATTTTTCGCAATAAGCAACTGATTTTCCTGTTAATTTTTCCTCCGACGGTTCAACTGCTGATCTACGGGTTTGCCCTCAGCCCAGAGGTGCATTTTCTCAAAATGGGTGTGGTGGACTATGCCCATAGCCCCACTAGCCGCGAATTGGTCGCGGCGCTGACGGAAAACCGTATCTTTACCGCAGAATCCTATTTCGACAGTGAGCAGGAACTGGGCGATCGCGTCCGTCGGGGCAACCTCACCGCAGGGCTGGTGATTCCACCAGAGTTCGACCGTCACCTAAAACGTAACGAACCTGCTGAGGTGCAACTGTTCATCGATGGCGTCGATGCCAACGCCGCAGGCATTGCCAACGGCTACGCTAGCCAAATCATCAACCAGTTCAGTCGCCATCTCACGACACCGCCGATTCAGGCTTTGGTTGTCCCGCAGGTGATTTTCCTCTATAACCCTGGTCTGATCAGTAGCTGGTTTTTTGTACCGGGGGTGATGGGGGTGGTGCTGACGCTGACGAGCGTGCTGGTGTCAGCCACAGCCGTGATCCGCGAAAAAGACATGGGGACGCTAGAACAACTACTCATGACCCCTGCCCAGGACTGGGAAATTCTCGCTGCAAAAATTGTCCCTCTCTTTCTATTGTTGATGGCAGATGTGTTGCTGGCGCTGGGCATGGGAGCATTTATTTTTCGCCTGCCCTTTCGCGGCAACCTGCCGATGTATCTACTAGTCTCTGGCCTTTATATCTGTGTGGGAGTTGGCATCGGCATTCTGCTCGCCACCTACGCCAAGAATCAGCAGCAGGTGGTGCTGACGGCCTTTTTTATTAACCTGCCGCTGATTCAGACTTCAGGCTCGATCGCCCCAATCGAAAGTATGCCAGCCTTCTTTCGTTTCCTCGCTTGGTTCAACCCCCTGCGCCACTACGTTGCCATTATCCGCGGCTTTCTGCTGCGGGGGGTTGGGGTGGGCGTGTTGTGGCAGCACGTCTTGGTCCTTGGCATCATTGCAGTGATTCTGTTGGGGTTGAGCATTCGCAAGTTTAGGAAGCAACTCAGTTAACGTCAGTTTGGGTTAAGCGGGGTTTGGATCTCCACGCGGTGTTCCCCCAACCCCTCGATGTTCCGGGCACGTCGCGCCCAGGACATCAAGGGTTTCAGCTTGTTGCCACAACCCACTGACCCTTTACGACCGAATTCTGTAGTCACTTCCCATACTCTCTAACTGTCGCAAAGCTCGTGTCAGTATAATTTGGGAAGACTGTCTCAAGATTAAGTTATCTAAAGCGTTGCAAATTACTTTTCTCGGAACCAGTTCGGGTGTGCCCACGCGATCGCGCAACGTTTCCAGTATTGCGCTGCGATTGCCGCAACGAGCAGAGGTATGGCTGTTTGACTGTGGCGAAGGTACACAACATCAAATTCTTCGCAGTGAAATCCGGGTCAGCCAGATTACCCGCATTTTCATCACCCACATGCACGGTGACCACATCTATGGGTTGATGGGGTTGCTGGCAAGTGCAGGATTGGCGGGCAATCCCAGTCGCATCGATATCTACGGCCCCCCTAAGTTGGAGGAGTATCTGCGAGCTTGTGGGCGCTTTTCGCAGACGCATTTCTCCTATCCGGTTAAGGTCCACACAGTGGAACCTGGATTAGTGTTTGAAGATACAGAATTTACCGTGACCTGTGCCCCCTTGACCCATCGCGTGCCTGCCTTTGGCTATCGGGTAACAGAAAAAGACAAACCTGGCAGGTTTGATGTGGAACGGGCGATCGCTCTAGGCATTCCTTCAGGCCCAATTTACGGGCGGCTCAAGCGGGGTGAGGTCGTAACGCTACCCGATGGTCGCGTTATCAATGGCGCTGAGTTGTGTGGGGAACCGCAGGTGGGTCGAGCCTTTGTCTATTGCACGGACACCATTTTTTGTGATAATGCCGTGGAGTTGGCCAGAGGCGCAGATGTGCTAGTACATGAAGCCACCTTTGCCCACCAGGATGCGGAGTTGGCCTACCAGCGACTCCATTCCACCTCCACAATGGCTGCTCAAGTCGCCCTCAGCGCCGGGGTCCAGCAACTCATCATGACGCACTTCAGCCCCCGCTATGCACCGGGGAATGCGATTGTGCTGGAGGATCTGCTGACAGAAGCCCGCTCCATTTTTCCCAACACTCTGATGGCTCATGATTTCTTGGTGCATGAGATCGAGCGGCGGCGGGAGCGCGATCAGCCCAAGGTCAAGGAAGCGGCGGTAGAGCCATGGGAAGTAGCCCCGCAGCCAGTGGAGGCCCCCGCCAAGAAAGGGAAGCGCCTCAAGGTCAAGACAGAGGGATAGAACCACGTCAGTTCTGGTTAAGCGGGTTTTGGGTCACTGCGCCGGGCGCGGTGACCCGAAACCCTTGCTGTTCCGTGCGC
>DVEB01000174.1 GCA_015295905.1 Synechococcales cyanobacterium M55_K2018_004 | reverse complement strand
CGGCGCGCACGTTTTACACCACGACAAACTGCTACTTTACAGACGGATTCTGTATGGGTAGGACAGTATTTTCTGTGCGTGACGCGCGGAGAAAATTGAGGGTTTTGGGCGTCGCACACCATGCAGTGCCCAAAACCCTCTTAAGCTGAACTGACGCTACGTTACGGATGCATCTGTAACGTGGAGAGCCAATGGCTCAAGCCCAGAGTCAAGCATTGATGCGGTGGAGTTTGAGGAAGTTGGTGGTGCCAGCTTGGTTCATTGGGAGGCCGCCCATGATCAGGATGCGATCGCCCTGATCCACAAGATTGCGTTGTTTAAGTTGTTGTTCAACCAAATGCAGCATTTCCTCAAACGTCTCAATCCACTCCTTGACTAGCAAGGGTTTGACGCCCCAGACCAAGTTGAGGCGGTGATAAATCCTTTCGTCGGGAGTCATGGCCAAGACGGGAGCTTTGGGCCGTTCGGCAGCAGCTAGTCGGGCACTGTAGCCGCTGGCAGTCAAAGCAACGATGTAGCGGAGTGGCAGGATGTCATCAATTGCATTCAAGGCTTCGCTGAGGGCGTTGGCCTCGTTGGTCTCGGCGGGTGGAAAGTTCTTAAACACCACGTCTTTTTCCACCTCGTGAGCAATTTTTGTCATCATCTCAACGGCTTGCAGGGGGTAGGCTCCCACTGCCGATTCGCCAGAGAGCATGACGGCATCAGTGCCATCGGCGATCGCATTTGCCACATCGCTGGCCTCAGCACGAGTAGGACGGGGGTTCTGGATCATACTTTCGAGCATTTGAGTGGCCGTGATGACAGGAATTCCCCGTTCGTTGCACTTGCGAATGATCTGCTTTTGTAGGGTGGGCACCCGCTCTGGGCTGACCTCAACGCCCAGGTCGCCGCGTGCCACCATCACCCCATCACACTCACTCAAAATGTCATCGAGATTGGCGATCGCCTGGGGCTTCTCAATCTTGGCAATCACAGGCGTATCGGCACCGTGCTCTGCCAGGAGTTGCTTCAGCAACCGAATATCTTCCCCTTTGCGGACAAAGCTAAGGGAGACCCAATCCACACCCTGCTGAATGCCAAAGGCTAGGTCCTCCTTGTCTTTATCAGTCATGGAGGGAAGCCGCAGATTAAGACTAGGGAGGTTTACGCCTTTGCGAGGCTTAAGGAACCCCCCCTTGACAATGCGGCAACAGACGGCGGGGGGCTCGACGGTCTCAACTTTGAGTTCTAATAGGCCATCATCCATCAGCACTTGGGTACCGGGCTGGGCTTCTTCGGCGAGGTGAGGATAGTCGATGGGAACTGTATCGGCTTGGTCTGTGTAGGCATCGATAGGAACAAGGGTCAGCCTGTTTCCCTCGATCAGTTCCAGCCCATCACCAGGGAGTTGACCGACGCGAATCTTTGGTCCCTGGAGGTCTTGCAACAGCGTGACGGGGGTATCCAATTCCCGTGAGACTTGCCGCAGCATCGCAATAGTTGTTGCGTGGTCTGCGTAGCTGCCGTGGGAAAAGTTGAGTCGGGCGACGCTCATGCCTGCCTGCACCATACGGCGAATCATGTCGGGAGAGCGACTAGCGGGGCCGATGGTGGCAACAATTTTGGTGTGAATCATGTCAACCTGAAGTGAGCAGTAGTCTGAACGATAACAAGGCACTGTTAATTTGGACTAATGTTCTCCTCAAGTTCTGGTAAAACTCTCGTGATACCGGCTCCGTCGGTTATTAAGTCCGTTTGTCGTGGTGTAAAACGTGCGC
>DVEB01000157.1 GCA_015295905.1 Synechococcales cyanobacterium M55_K2018_004 | reverse complement strand
GTGAAGCGGGCGCTGCACGCCCGTTCCACACCACAACAACCCGACCCAATAACCGACGGAGTCGGTATCAGACCAGGCGAAGAACATCAAACTTGATTAAATAGACCAGGGTGCGACACAGATAGACCTGAGCAACAATATCAGACTGGCCGACAGACTGGCCGAACTGGTGGAGGACTTCGGCAACGGTGACTGAACCAGCCTGGGCAATGCTTTCCAACAAGGCATTAATCCCGGCTTCAGAAATGCGCCAATCAGCACCAAAGCTGACCATCCAGTTGGCACGCAACGTTTGCAACTGGTCAGGAGCCGCCATCTCTCCCAGGATGAGGCGATCGCCCGCTTGGAGTGACCGGGTGGGATAGTGGTCGAGTTGACGGAAAGGGTCATCACAGAGGGGATGGGGGAGGCGTCCTGGTGTGAGTGGGGCTAGACCGATTGCATGTTGACGGCGATCACCCAGTTCCTGCCACAACGCTTTATAGGCCTGAAACACCACCTTCCAGTCGTAGACTGCACGAGCACGTTGGCGGCCGTGCTCTCCCATCTTCTGTCGCAGTTCGGGGGTCGTCAGGAGGCGAATCAGGGCAGCAGTGCAGGCTCCCACATCGATTGCTGTGAGCAAACTGATGTGGCCGACAAAGGTGCTGTAGTTAAGGCGATCGCTCTGATAGCGGGCGGCAAAATCTAGCCCACAGCCTGGAGGCGGCAGCAGGGTCGGAATGCGAAACCCATCGACTTCGTGGCGAACCGTTTCTTGATAGCCATCCCAGTCGGCAACGATGACCGGCAGGCCAGCAGCCATGGCTTCAACAGGCGTGAGGCCAAACGTCTCTTGAATGTTGTCGGCAAGGGAGATAAATACATCTGCGATCGCCCAGATCATCTGCCGCACCTGTGGCTGACGACCATCTACAAACAGGTGGTTGGCTGTAGGACAAAACTGGGCTGCGGCCCCCTTAAACTCAGCCTCCTGGCGGTTGTCTTCAAACCAGCCTGCCTGCACCAGATGGACTTTCTGTTTGACCTGTTGGGCCGCTCGTTCCACCGCCAGATACATGGGGACGGGATGGGCTTTTGCATGAAAGATTAAGCGTCCTACAAACAGGACAACGAGATCGGCTGCACCGATGCCAAGCTGCTGTCGCAGGTGTTGGCGGGCAGTTTGGGCGATCGCTCCGGCTGGGAAAACGTCACAGTCCACCCCTAAAGGAATCACTGGCAGTTGCAGGGGAATTTGAGGACGACTGCCGATGCGTTGGGCCAGGTAGTCTGCCCACTCTCCCAGGGCCTTCTCCAGGGTTGTCTTGACTGTTTGGGACGTACAAACCACAGCATCCCAGGGCTGCACAGGGGCAATCAGTAAATCCCCCATAGCGGCCATGGTTTCTTTGCTGGCCAGCGTATGGGTTACCCCACACAGGCTATAACTCCGCTCGTTGCGATAGCGTCGTTGCCATGCCAGTTGCGATAAAACCGGGTCAGGGCGATAGAGTACTCCTGGTTCGCTTAACCCCTCTGGTTGCTCCTCTGGCACCCAGCGCAGGGGTCTGGTGGGCGGCAGCCACGGCTGCACCCGCTGACAGAAGTTTTGAAAGGACTGTTGGGTCGGCGTGTAGCAGTATAGTGGCTCATCTGTGGCGTCGCTACTGATCGCCTTCAAGAAGCCCTCACTCGCAGCCTGCCGCCCCATCAAGCGTCGTCCGCTTGTGTTGTAGCCATCCTCTTGATACAGAACTGCGGCAGTCACCATATTGGATCAGTTTGGATCAGTTTGGATCAGTCAACCTTAGAACAGAAAATACCGCTGTGCCATAGGTAAAACTGCAGCCGGTTCACAGGTGAGTAATTCTCCATCGGCGCGGACTTCATAGGTTTCGGGGTCAACCTCCATGTGAGGCGTGGCGTCATTGAGTTTCAGGTCTTTTTTGGTGAGTTGGCGAATCTTGGAAACTGCGACCGCCTTTTTCTGGAGTCCCAGTTGTTCGGGAATGCCCGCTTTCAACGCTGCTTTAGATACAAAAGTGAGCGCTGTAGCGTGGCGCGCGCCACTAAAGCTGGCAAACATCGGACGCATATGGACAGGTTGTGGTGTGGGAATACTCGCGTTGGCATCGCCCATCTGTGCCCAGGCAATCATGCCTCCTTTTAAGACCAGTTCAGGTTTCACTCCAAAGAAAGCAGGACGCCAGAGACATAGATCAGCTAATTTACCCACTTCAACTGAGCCAACGTATTCGCTAATACCGTGGGTGATAGCAGGGTTAATCGTATATTTGGCAATGTAACGCTTGGCGCGAGTATTATCGTTGCGATCGCTATCCTCGCTCAGTGCCCCCCGTTGCACCTTCATTTTGTGCCCAGTCTGCCAAGTGCGAATAATCACCTCGCCAATCCGCCCCATCGCTTGAGAGTCTGACGAGATGATGCTGAAGGCGCCCAAGTCATGCAGGATATCTTCAGCAGCGATCGTTTCTCGCCGGATGCGCGATTCGGCAAAGGCCACATCTTCAGGAATGCCGCGGTCAAGGTGATGGCAGACCATCAACATATCCAGGTGTTCTTCGAGGGTATTCACCGTATAAGGACGGGTGGGATTTGTCGAAGAGGGCAGTACATTCAACTCGCCGCAAACTTTGATAATGTCAGGGGCGTGTCCGCCACCTGCTCCTTCGGTGTGATAGGTATGAATGCAGCGTCCCTTAAAAGCCGCAATCGTGTCTTCCACAAACCCCGCTTCATTTAGGGTATCAGTGTGAATGGCTACCTGGATATCGTAGTCTTCTGCGACCTCTAGGCAAGTGTCGATCGCGGCAGGTGTTGTGCCCCAATCTTCGTGCAGTTTGAGGCCAATCACTCCGGCTTCCACTTGTTCTTCTAGGGCGTCTGGTAGGGCGGCATTTCCTTTCCCCAGAAATCCTAAATTCATCGGAAAGGCATCGGCAGCCTGGAGCATTCGATAAATATTCCAGGGGCCAGGGGTGCAGGTTGTGGCATTGGTCCCCGCAGCAGGCCCAGTCCCACCGCCAATCATTGTGGTGATGCCAGAGGCAATCGCCACCTCAATTTGCTGAGGACAGATGAAGTGGATGTGGCTATCGATCCCGCCCGCGGTCAGGATCATCCCTTCTCCAGCGATCGCCTCTGTTCCAGGGCCAATCACAATAGTCACGTTGTCTTGCGTGTAGGGGTTGCCTGCTTTCCCAATCGCATGTATTTTTCCGTCCTTGATGCCAACATCAGCCTTGACAATTCCCCACCAATCTAGAATCAACGCATTGGTGATCACTACATCCACCGCACCCGCTTCATTGGTAATCGGAGATTGTCCCATCCCATCCCGAATCACCTTGCCACCGCCGAACTTGACCTCATCTCCGTAGGTTGTGTAGTCTTGCTCGACTTCGATGATCAAATCTGTATCTGCTAAACGGACGCGATCGCCCACTGTTGGCCCAAACATATCGGCATAGGCGCGGCGGTTCATCCGGTAACTCATCGTGCGCTCCCTTCCAAACAACGTCATCGTTCTACAATTTGCAGAGACTACCATGCAGGGCTTTGGAAATGCCAAAACTTGTTGAAAAGTTAAGGTTTTCCTGGCAAGGCTAGGCGCAGAACCCGCAGTATAGCGCTACACGCATAGGGTAGGACAAAGCGTTTTGTAGGAAACCCTGCTGCGCGGAGTTTCCTACAAAACGCTTGTTAGATCATGGGCGCGTAGCCCCATAGTCTTCACTCTGGAGGAGGCTGCAACCTTTGAACGCCAACGAGCGGAAACCGCTGAGGCTCTGCTGGAGCGCGATTGACAGCGGTTTGGGAAGTTGCAGAGGCTTGAGGGGGGGCAACGGCCTAAGCACCAACTGCTTCCTTGGCAGCGTAGAGCACCTCGGCGGTGATCTGCTCAATGTTGCGATCGCGCGCAAATTTTTCAGTATTTCGCTTCACCTTGCCACGCACAAAACCTGGAATTTTGTTGAGTTCAGCTAGGCCATCTTGACTCCAGGTGAGGTCAGAGTCAGCGGAGACCGTTTTCGTAATCACTGCTTTGGTGTCGTGACCACCAAAAATTTCGAGCAGATGGTCTTCCATGCCTAACGTGAAGGAGTTGTAGACGAGGTCGGCAATCTGGTTGGTGCCTTCGTAGCCCAAGAAGGGACGATAGCCGATTGGGAAATTTTGGATGTGGATGGGAGCGGCGATCACACCACAGGGAATATCCAACCGTTTGCCAACGTGTCGTTCCATCTGGGTGCCAAAGATGGCAGCGGGTTCCAAACGAGCGATCGCATCTGCAATCATGCCATGATCATCGCTAATCAACACTTCATCACAGAATCCACTCACCTGTTCGCGGAACCATTGTTCATCGTATTTACAGTACGTGCCTGCAAGGACCACGCGAATCCCCATTTCTCTGGCAAGAATTTTGGTCATCGCCGCCGCATGAGTGTTATCACCAAATACAACTGCTTTCTTCCCAGTCAGGTTTTGACAGTCAATTGAGCGTGAGAACCAAGCCGCTTGGGAACCGTAGAGGGTTTGTTCTGCGATGAAGGGTTCGTAATCAACGTTTGCCCCCTGTTCGTTCAAACTGTGCTGGATAGCACGAATGCAGCGTGCCGTTTCCACAACACCCATGGGTGTAATATCAACAAACGGTGTGCCGAATTCTGCTTGCAGATAATGGGCAGTCATCAAGCCCAACTCCCGATAGGGAACGAGATTGAACCAGGCCTGCGGCAGGGTCTTGATCTCGTAGACTGAAGCCCCTTCAGGGATGATGGCATTCACTTCAATGTCTAGGTCATTCATCAACTTTTTCAACTCTCGGCAGTCGTGCTGGTTGTGAAATCCTAAAGTTGTGATGCCGATAATGTTAACCGAGGGCTTTTCTGTTTTATGAGCGGGCAGTTCACCCTTCTTCCGGGCCTTTTCGATGTAGTATTGGACGATCTGTTGCAGGGTGCGATCGCCCGCCTGCAACTCATTGACCCGGTAGTGGTTGACATCTGCCAGTAGAACGTCCCCTTTTGCCTCAAGTTGGGCACGTTCCACGAAGTTTTGCAAGTCCTCCTGCAAAATGCTTGAGGTGCAGGTGGGAGTCAACACGATCAAATCAGGAGTTTCTTCCTGGTCTTTGCGGACAATGTTTTCAACCACCTTTTCCTGCGACCCTCGGGCTAAGACGTGGCGATCGACCACACTGGCCGTCACCGGCGTGAAATTGCGCTCCCGCTCCAACATCGAACGCATCACGTTGAAATAATCGTCCCCCAAGGGTGCGTGCATGATGGCATGGACGTTTTTGAACGAACTGGCAATGCGAAGTGTACCAATATGCGCGGGGCCTGCGTACATCCAGTAAGCCAGTTTCATAGACCGTCATCTCCCTTTTCCTGTCGTTTTTGATCTTCGCAAAAAGCCTCTAATTTAAGTGACGCGATCGAGATAGCGATATATTTCTTACCATGTCGTTACGTTTTGCAGTCGAAGGGCTTCTGTATTTGTCATTAACCTACTGCGGCACCACCTACAGCTTGCCAGAGAATAGGAAGGGCTTAGCAAGATGAATGCTTAGATAAAGCAACACGGAGAAAAGCTACACGGAGAATAGTGGGTCATGAGGGTCAGGGCAATGATCAGGAAACTTGTCGATCAGGAGGGTAGGGTATGACCTGGACAGAGTTTGCATTGCGACTAGTCGTTGCGTTTTTGCTGGGATCAGCCTTGGGGTTAGAACGTCAGTGGCGGCAACGCATGGCAGGGTTGCGAACTAATACGCTGGTGGCAACGGGAGCGGCTCTGTTCGTTATGCTCTCTGTGTTGACTCCGGGTGATTCCAGTCCAACCCGAATTGCGGCCCAGGTTGTGTCTGGCATTGGCTTCTTGGGAGGCGGTGTCATTTTGCGGGAAGGCCTGACAGTGCGCGGATTGAATACAGCAGCAACGCTGTGGTGTGCTGCCGCGATTGGATCGTTATCGGGTGCAGGGCTACTGCTTCATGCGGGAATTGGTACTGTGGCCGTTCTGGTGGCAAACCTAGTCCTGCGACCGCTGGGATACCGAATTAATCAGCAGCCACTTAAGGGGACGGAATTAGAATTGTGTTACCGCTGTGATGTGGTTTGTCGGACTCAGGATGAAGCCCATGTACGAGCATTGCTTTTGCAAATGGTGTCGGGTGGAAAACTACAGTTGCGATCGCTCTACAGTGAAGATCTGGAAGAGACACCCGATCGGGTCAGCGTAGAAGCCGAACTAGTCACTCAAGAACGCAATGATGCATTTTTAGAGCAAATTGTTAGCCGTTTGAGCTTGGAACCTGGGGTGATTGCTATCCGTTGGCGAATTATTGAGCAGGAGTTTGGTTGACTAGCGATTTCGGCGGTAGCCCACTGACTATACCCTCTCTGTAGCCTCTCTGTTCCGTAGGAGCATTCTGTTCTCAATTTCTGGCTTGAACCATGCCTCTCCGGTTTTCTCTGTTTCTAAATCGCTCTGCGCCTGCCGTCGAAACTCTGCAACTGTCGTTGCGGGTGGTGGAAGAGGCCCAGACGGAACTGGGCGCCCTGCTCACCAAACTAGACACCCACAAATATGGACTGACTGCTGAGCAAGCTCGACAGCGCCTGCGCCAGTTTGGGCACAACGAAATTACCCATGACCTGCCATCGTCGTGGCATGGGCAACTGTTGCACGCCTTTAATAATCCCTTTGTCTATTTGCTAATTGGGTTGGCGATCGCCTCCTGGCTCACGGCAGATATTCAGGGTGCGGCAGTATTACTGGCGATCGTGCTGCTCAGTGGCGTGTTTCGATTTGGACGGGAATACTACTCAACGCAAGTGGCGGCAAAGCTGCGAGCCTTGGTTGATGTGACAGCGACCATCAGCCGCTACAACGACTTGTTTCCCCGTGAGCGACGGCAGGAAATCCCGATTCACAAACTGGTTCCAGGCGATATTGTGCATTTGTCACCGGGAAAGATGGTGCCTGCGGATGTGCGACTTCTAGAAGCACGTGATTTCTTTGTGAGCCAGGCCATTCTCACCGGAGAATCTACCCTGGTGCAAAAGCATGACACCCTAGGCAGTCAGGTGGAAAAAATTGCGATTCGCTATGCTCGACCTGATCCACCCGACCCGCTAGATACCCCTACTATTTGCTTCATGGGAACGACCGTGATGGGGGGCACTGCCAGGGCTGTGGTGGTGGCAACCGGAAATCAGACTTACTTGGGCTCCCTAGCTCAGGCGATCGCGGGCAAACGCGCCTTGACCAGCTTTGAAGCGGGCGTCAATCGTGTCACTTGGTTGCTGATCAGTTTCATGGCGGTGATGGTGCCGATTGCCTTGTTGCTCAACGGCCTCAGTCGGGGCCAGTGGGATGCTGCCTTCTTTTTTGCCATTGCCGTTGCCATCGGCCTAGTGCCTCAAATGCTGCCGCTGATTGTGAACCTTAACTTAACGCGGGGAACGAGCGTGTTGGCCCAGCAGCAGGTGCTGGTCAAGCGGGTAGATGCGATTCAAAACCTGGGGGCGATCGATGTCCTCTGCACGGATAAGACAGGAATCTTGACCCAAAACCAAGTTTCCCTAGCCCACCATTTGGATCTATTGGGGCAGGACAGCCCAGAAACCCTGAACTATGCCTACCTCAACAGCTACTATCAGACGAGTGTGCAAAATCTGTTGGATGCTGCCGTACTTGCACATAGTGAGTTAGCGTCCTCGCTGCATTTGGTGACAGATTACCGCAAGCTTGGAGAAGTCCCGTTTGACTTTGTGCGGCAGCGGTTGTCGGTGGTGGTAGAACACAGAGGACAGCCTCTGTTGATTTGCAAAGGAGCCGCCGAAGAAGTTCTATCCCTCTGTTCAACGGCTCGCTTGCAGGGGCGAGTTGTGCGCTTAACAGAAGACCTCTATCGGCAGAGTCGGGAGATAGCCCAGCGACTCAACTCCGAAGGCTTTCGAGTGTTGGCGATCGCCTACAAGCGTTTTAGTATCCCGAAGGAACACTATGCCGTTGAAGATGAGTTTAGCTTGACCCTGGTGGGCTATCTGGCCTTTCTCGATCCTCCCAAAGAAAGTGCCAGGGAGGCGATCGCAGCCCTGCAAGCGCACCAAGTAGCCGTGAAGGTCATCACCGGTGACACGGAAGCCATTGCCCGAAAAATTTGCCAGGAGGTGGGGCTGACTGTGCAGCGGGTGTACTTAGGTGCTGTTGTAGAGCGGATGACGAATGCTGAACTCGCAGCAGTAGTTGAGGAAACAACAATCTTTGCCAAAATGTCGCCAGCCCAAAAGGCTCGGGTAGTGCGGGCCTTAAAGCAGCAGGGGCACACGGTTGGGTATCTGGGGGATGGCATCAACGACGCCCTCGCCCTCCGCGATGCGGATGTGGGTATTTCGGTCGATACGGCAGTGGATGTCGCCAAGGAATCAGCAGACATTATCTTGCTGGAAAAAAGCTTACTGGTGCTAGAGCAGGGTATCCGCGAAGGTCGCCGCACCTTTGGCAACCTGATCAAGTACATCAAAATGGCTACCAGTTCCAACTTCGGGAATGTGTTCAGCGTTTTGGGGGCCAGCATCTTCCTGCCCTTTTTACCGATGCTGCCTGTCCAACTGCTGATCCAAAACCTGCTTTATGATCTTTCCCAAACTGCCATCCCGTTCGATCACGTTGATGAAGACTACTTAGCAAAGCCCCAATGCTGGTCTGTCAAGGATTTGCGTCGCTTTATGCTGTGGCTAGGGCCGGTCAGTTCTGTGTTTGACTACGCCACGTTTGCCGTGTTGTGGTTTGGGCTGGGAGCCAACACGCCAGAGGCCGCAGCGTTGTTTCAGTCGGGCTGGTTTGTGGAAGGGCTGCTGTCCCAAACCCTGATTATTCACGTGATTCGGACTGCAAAACTCCCCTTGCGCCAGAGTACGGCAACGCTCCCAGTGTTGGTGATGACAGGGCTAGTGATGGCGATCGCCCTGCTCCTGCCCTTCACGCCGATGGGAGTGGCCTTTGGATTCGTCCCCCTGCCAGCCCATTATTTCCCTTGGCTAGTCATCATCCTCGTCAGTTATTGCTTGCTTACCCAAAGAATTAAAGTGTGGTATATCCAACAATTTGGCAAGTGGCTATAACGTTCTTTTGTGATGAATTGAGTGGAAAAGTAGAATTTCAGCCAACTGAATTAGAAATTCTAGCAACCATTTTTTATATCAAATCAATTGACAGGATAAGAATTTCAACGTTATAGTTGCAGAAGGCAGTGGGGGTTTCACGAACGAACCACTTGCTCATTATTCTTTCCTTCCCTAATAAGGAGATCCTCAATGGAGGCCTCTAGTAGTCGTTGCAGCTTTGCAGCAACTCAGGAAACTGTCGTGTCTGACGCAGACCCCGATCCTCATCCTGCCCATGCTCTAGGGGCGATCTGCTTGGTGAATCTGCCCGGTGTGACTCTGGCTTAGAGTCCCAGGTTCATCTCCTGATCGCCGCTGGGCACGGCGA
>DVEB01000252.1 GCA_015295905.1 Synechococcales cyanobacterium M55_K2018_004 | reverse complement strand
CAGCGCACGTTTTACACCACGACAAACTGCCACTTTACAGACGGATTCTGTATCAGAGGGACGGTCTGTTGCCCAGTTTGAGTTCCACAACGACAGGTTGCCTGAATTCGGAGCATCCAGCGCCATATTTTCCGGCTCGTGGGGGTTATGCCAGCAATTGAAATGCGCTGCTGTTCAGGTTTAGCCCAGTCGCGCCAACCACGATCGCAATCAGGTCATCACTGCCCGTTCTGGCTGGGGTCGTCCGGTAATAGATGGCAGTGCCATGAGGAGTTGTAAACTTTGCGTCTGATAGTAAAAAATTCCAGTAGAATCACCATGGATTTAGATGCTTTCAATCCCAATCAAACTTAAGAAAAGAATAAGCAAAAAATGGATCACTCATGGATTACTCCATGGATTACTCAGATTTCTGAGTTCTGCTCATAGGATGGCATCCCTCTCCTAACAGGACAGTTGAAATTGTGGCTGAGCAAATAAAATCAGCCTTGACTACTTGGAACTGCTCTCTCTTGGAACTGCTCTCTCTTGGGACTAATCTCTGCCTCACGCTCGTCGCTCCCCGGCAAGGCTAGGTTTCGTTCAGACGGATGCAACATCTAGTCGCTCAGCCTAGCAGTGTTGTCCGCTCATCAGCCCTGAAGAATAATCAGCCCTGCAGCCATGCCTTGTCTGCTTTTGTTTCAGGTCTGCTTTCGTTGAAGAACAGACGCAGTTATCCCCCTAATACGTCTGAAGACGCCGCTTAGAAAAGTTGTGATCGACTCAGCCGGACACTCAGCAGGTACTTTGCACTATGACAGGTTCAACACTGATTCAGGCTATTGGTGCTAACCATCCCACGTTTGGAGCCTATGCTCCAGTCGAGGAGGCGCTTTGGGGAATAGCCCAGTATCCCCTTGGAGCCCATTACGTGGGGCAGGATGTCACCTTTGCGGTTTACTCGAAAAACGCCACTCGTATCCTGTTAGAGATTTATTCATCTGCTACGGGTACTGACGCCATGTATGACTACTGGCTGCAAAAGAACCCTCAGGACAACATCTGGCGAGCCAAAATTGCTGGCCTGCCTGCGGGAACCTTTTATGCCTTTCGTTGCTGGGGGCCAAACTGGGAATACCAAGAAGGATGGCAACGGGGCAACTCTCATGTTGGCTTTCACCAGGATGTTGATGACCAGGGAAATCGATTTAACCCCAATAAAGTATTGTTTGATCCCTACGCTAGAGAACTTTCCCACGATAAAGAAACCCCGGCCATGCTTGCCGCCGGAGAGCATGGTGGGATGTATGCCACAGGATTTGCCGATTACAAAGGAGTTGTTAGCCGAGAGTACGATACGGGGCGGTGGGTGCCTAAGGGAATTGTGCTTCCTAGAGATACTACGTCTTTTGGCACGAAACCCCGCATTTCACCTGAAAAAGCTATCATCTACGAGGCCCATGTGCGCGGTTTGACCCAGCACCCCTCCGCCTCAAACCTACAGCAACTTCTTAAGGGGTATGAAGGGTTCGAGCAAGTGGCAGATGTGCCAGAACACCTGCGCGGCACTTATGCTGGTGCTGCTTACATGGCAAAGTATCTGAAGGCATTGGGGTTTACGACGATTGAACTGCTGCCCGTCCACGAAACTGACAATGATGCCAATCCGAGCGATCGCCCTGGTGGAAATTACTGGGGCTACATGACCTACGGCTACTTTGCCCCCGATCGCCGCTACGCTTACGACAAATCGCCCGGTGGCCCCACGCGAGAATTTAAACAAATGGTGAAAGCCTTTCACGATGAAGGGCTAGAGGTATACCTCGATGTGGTGTATAACCACACCGGTGAAGGCGGCAACTGGGGCAATATTGATGTGACAGGTTTCGTTAGCTTTGGTGGGTTTGATGCACCAGAATACTACCAGATGACGGATAGCCACTACTTAGTCGATGGTGCAACTGGCTGTGGCAACCAGCTCAACTTCTCGAACCAAGTCACGCAAAATCTAGTGCTGGATTCTCTCACCTATTGGTTGGAAGAAATGGGGGTAGACGGCTTCCGGTTCGATCTAGCACCTGTCCTGGGACGCACACCCAACGAGTACGAACGAGAAAACTGGCACGAACAGCGTCGCTTTTTGCAGGAACACTCTCTGCTGCATGATATTCGCGACCTGGGTGACAAACACCATGCAGAAATGATTGCGGAAGCCTGGGATATCTGGGGTTATGAAGTGGGTAATTTTCCACCAGGCTGGGGCGAATGGAACGGACGCTACCGCGATGCTATTCGTCGCTTTTTGAAAGGAGATGGCAACACCTATTCGTTTATAGAACGGGTGAATGGAGATTATCACAATTTCAATGACCAGGGCGGGCCACACCGTTCGATTAATTTCATCGTTGCCCACGATGGGTTTACGCTGATGGATCTGGTCAGCTATAACCACAAGAACAACCTTGTTCCCTGGCCGTTTGGCCCTTCAGATGGCGGCAATGATAGCAACGATTCCTGGGATTCTTTTGGAAATCATGCACTCCGACGGCAGCGACTCCGGAATTTTTGGACAATCCAGTTCTTCTCCAGAGGCATACCGATGACGGTGTGGGGGGATGAGTTTGGCCGCACCCAAAACGGCAATAACAATCCCTACAACATTGATAGCGTGGCAACCTGGAATAACTACACCATGATTGCGACAAACGCCCCTAACAGGGTCTCAACAGGGTATCCAGAGCGCTATCATGACAACTTTGGAGCAGGCGAAAATACCGATAATCTTAACCCACTCTTTGTCTTTGCAGCCTACGTCGCCCGTTTGCGGAGCCAGCATCGTGCCCTCAAACAACGAACTTACGGTGATTTTGTGATGGATGCTGGAAATAACGTTACCTATCTCTTCAAAAAGGAAGATGGGACTACGGATCTAGGTCATGGCGATCGCTGCGTCTGGCTGCGGATTGACGGTAGTGCAGTGGGTGATCATGATTTTCTGGTACTGATTAATATGTATTCTGAGGCGGTGCAGTATTGTGTGCCCATGAGCGATCGCCATCACTGGGTTCGCCTGATCGACACTGCTGCCTGGGCAGAATATCACCACAACTGCTGGAAAGTCACTGAAGGTGATGTGATTGAGCAGCGCTATCAGGTTTGGCCATTTTCCATTGTGGTTCTAGAGGAACTGCCAAATGCCGCGAAGTGATTTCATTGCGCTCAAAATGCGTCAACCGCTAGGAACGCCATCCCTTGACCCCACGCAGTCCACTCAGCCCAGATCACATAAAACATCGCACGCGCTGCCATTCACCGTCTTCGCCTTTGCAATAGTAGCAACCTTCCCACCAGATGCAATGTTGAAATGTGGTTGCAACGTGTTCACTCATTTCTGGGTGTTCTTCGCGCAGGAGGTCTACAATCTCATGTTTACGGTCGGCAATGCGGTTGGCAACGCGATCGAGGGTTTGGCGTAGCGAAGGAGAAATGGTGTTCGCGTTGGAGGTCATCATAGCTCTCAGTTCATTCAATTCAAGACGTTTCCGGTCAATTTCACTGTGTGGTTTAACGACTGGCTGCAAAAATCACCCACGACAAAACAGAGGTCTGAACTCCCCTCAGGCTGAGATAGCGACTCTGCTTGATTTTTTGAGGGACGTACTCCCACACAAAATCAAGGATTCCAGCTACTTAAATCAGCCCCTGAAAGCCCTTAGATCTCCTGCACAAACGCTTGCCTGAGGGTGTGCACTGGTGGGCGGATATATCCCCACCAATACGTACTGGCAGTTCATTGGCTTATGCACAGAGCCTAGAGGAGGCAAAATATTGTGCAATGCAAAAATAGGATAGATTGACTTTTGTGCAACAACGGGCTTCCGCAGACAGAAAACGTTTCCCACTGTGACAAGAGTTCCTAAACCATAAGCTAGCATTCAAAAGCCTAAGTTTTGCTTATAGGTAATATAATTTAAAGTCTATGCATTAACCCGATGCACGCATCCATGAATGCCATAAATCAGCCGCTGCCAACTCCTGCCCTGAAGGAATGGGCGATCGCCATCCAAGCGCTCTCCCAGGGCGAGACCATCATGCTGCTACGCAAAGGAGGCATCCATGAGGAAGCAGGACGGTTTTCTGTTGAGCATTCCCGTGTGTTGCTCTACCCCACCTACGAACACCAGAAACCCCACCTGCTCAAACCAGCCTATGCCAAACGGGTCATTGCTGTCGAGTCTGGGTGGCACCCAGAGGCGATCGCGATCCATACTTGGGCAGAGATTACCCATATCTTCCAAGTCAGCGCAGCAGAAACAGTCGCGGCATTGCACCCCTTTCATATTTGGCATGAACAGTTCATGGTCGAACGGTTCAACTGGAAGCCACGCCAGCCCCTCTACGTGCTACTTTTGCGCGTCTATCGCCTGCCTGAGGTCAAGCTCCTTGCTTTTCAAGCGGCCTACGGTCGCTGCAAGTCGTGGATTGATCTACCGCTAGAACGTTCCCTGTTGCAACCAACGCAGCCTGTCCTGGATGATGGG
Source organism: Synechococcales cyanobacterium M55_K2018_004 (assembly GCA_015295905.1). Classification (GTDB taxonomy): domain Bacteria; phylum Cyanobacteriota; class Cyanobacteriia; order Elainellales; family Elainellaceae; genus DVEB01. The sequence goes on along the minus strand of DVEB01000252.1, from coordinate 4,998 downwards.
CAATACTCGCAACAGGTGGCAGCCATTCAACAACAAATTGAGCACAACCAACCGCGTTAATCCCATTATCACTGTAAGCAGTGATAAGCAACGCCCCATGAGAGAAGGATTGAGGATAAGGGAAATTGCAAGCTATATGAATTACCGAAGTAGGGTAAACGCATCTAAAAAAGAGGTGACACGGGTATATGACAAGGGGGTTTCCCCTCTTTTATACCTTTGATTGTTAGCCGAGAGAGCTTGTCTGCCTGCCTGGGGCAATACTTTGGTGGCATTGCTGACCCTAGAGTCGAACACACCCGTGCCTATCAATTGCTCGATATCATTGCTATTGCCTTGTTTGCCGTTCTAGCGGGTGCAGACAGTTGGGTGGCAATCGAGACCTATGGCAACGTGAAACGCGCCTGGCTCGAAACCCTTCTGGTTCTGCCGCATGGGATTCCGTATTATGACCGAGACGGGGGAGTCAAAGCACTGCAAATAGTGAGTGCCTGGGCAAGGGAGCATCGATTAGTGCTGGGACAGTGTGCGGTGGAGTCCAAGTCAAATGAAATCGTGGCGGTAGTCCCATTTCTTAAAGGATGGAGAATAATCGGGCAATTTTGAGGGCTTTGCAGCAAGAGGCTGCCAATTTTAGGCTATTTTCTCTGTCCTTTACGAAAGGGCACTACCGGTGTTTGAAAAGTCGGGAAAGCAGTAAAAAAGCTCACTCAGTATAATCTGTGAATAACAAAACACACAGAACCGAGCGAGCCATATGAGTAAAGTATATCCGAGTAATCTCACTCAAGCCCAATTTGAACTGCTGCAAGATCTCATTCCTGATGCCAAACCGGGGGGCGTCCGCGCAGTGTCGATTTATGGGCTATTCTCAATGCGATTTTCTATGTGTTAGTCGAAGGCTGCCGATGGCGGGGGCTGCCCGGAGATTTTCCACCTTGGCAAACGGTGTATACCTACTTTCGATGTTGGATAAAAGATGGGACATGGCTACAGATTCATGACCTGTGACGAGATGCGGTCAGAATAGAAGCAGGGCGGCATCCTAGCCCTTCACAAGCCAGTATCGACAGTCAAAGTGTCAAGAGTGCAGTGATGGTGCATGAATCGGTGGGCTACGATGCCGGAAAACAAATTAAAGGACGTAAACGATTTGCGACAGTGGATACGTTGGGATTAGTTCTGAGAGTCCTCGTCACGGCAGCCAATGTAACAGAACGCGAAGGGGAGAAACAAGTCCTCAAAAAGGTGAAACAGATGGGTGCAAAGGTGTCTCGTTTAACGACAATTTGGGTCAATGGGGGCATAAATCAAGTATATGTCAGGCTCTTATTAGTCAGGATACGACTCTAAGTTGGTTTGCAAACTATCCAGCCTAGGAGTGGCCCACCTTTCATGCCAGTAACTCACTAAATCCGTCTGGCTAAAGCTTTTCTGATTGATGTTATGGCAGCCTCAGCTTCCTCGCTTACAGACCACCACCCGTCTAGAATGGCCTTGTCGTTCTGAGCCAAGCATTGGAGTTTTGACAATGCCTCCTCGATTTTGAGGCTGCCTGCAGCAAAGCAGGCCCAAAACCTAACTTCAGCTTCCGAGTCGTCAAGTGCTGCTACTATCGCACCCACTGCTTCCTGATGTAAAGTTAGCGACTCCTGGGAAAGGTGATTCGCCAGTCCTTCTAAAGCTTGTGCCCGAACAGAAGGAGCCTCAGCCTGATTAATGGCCACCTCAGTCAATACCTGAATCACTTGTGGGGCTATTTGGCTATCTGGCTGAAAAGCGAGCGCATACACGGCACTTTCTCGCTGCGCTGGATCAGAACTCGTCTCGAGAATCGAGAGTAAGGAGCTTAAATGCCTCTGAGTCATAATTGAACTTAGGGATGCCGCTGCCTGCATCCATAGCTCAGGGTGATGACCTGCCAGCACACCGATAAGCGCATCTGCATCTCGAACATCCCCTATCTTTCCAAGCAACCAACAAGCTGTTATTGCCTTGTCCAGGTCGAGGGTGTTGATCCAACCAAGCTGGCGAGTCGCAAGCCCCAAGGTTTCAAGAGCTTCGATGTCGTTGGCTGACTCTGGAAATTGTTGTTTGATAGCTTCAAGATCCATAGAGCATAGCTGTGTTGATGTGCTTGACGGTTCTCACCAGAGCGACTGATGGGGAATTGCCTGGAGTAAGAGTATAGTTTCGTCGATTGCTGCGATCGCCCAATCAACTCAAGCCAAAATCTTGCTTCCTCAACTCCTCCATCAGTCATACCTCAATCACGCAATTTTTCTAACGCGGTACGGGGTATGCGTGAGCCTCTACTCCCCAGGAATGTAGACGGCCAGTATTGCAGTTTCCAATCCAGCCTTCCGCCCCAATCAGCACACTCTGGGAACCACGGGCATAATTGTTGCCCAAGAAAACATAACTTGATTCCCCTGCATTCAAGAAAGTAGTGCGACCCAACAAGCGGCGCTGACCATCATTGGAGTACACCAGGTATCTCACGGCTGAACAGTGGGTTGACGGAGCCTTGAGCGTAACAGCATACTCTGTCCCTGGCCCATCCGAGATAAAGTTCAGCGTTGCCGTGCGGTCACAGAGTTGGCTAGTAGAGGTGCATGCAACCGTAAAGGTTTCAGCAGAGACAGCCGTAGCGAATCCCAAAATGCTCATAGTACCGAGAGCAGCGAAGGCCATGATGTGCTTCATAGGAACTTACCTCAAAAATCAAAAGAAATGGGTGAAATTGAGAAAAATAGAGAAACCGCGAAGCTAGGGTTAGCTGATAAGCCACATCCTAAGGAGAAAGAAGGCTTTGCTTGGGTAAATCTCCAGTCTTTGATTACCCGGCCGGCATCACCCTTCAGCGGTTACCAAATCGATAGGGTTGCCTAGATGACTTTATGCATTCGGTTCCAATACTGTTGTAACCGACATTCCGCAGGTTGACAAAGAATACTGAGAGGGCTAGGGATAAGGAATTGAAGTCATCAGGGTAAGTCGCTTGCAGATCGAGAATTTAGACCATTTGGGACTGATAGCGGGTGTGATTGACGAGATCGGACTGGTGGAGTTGACCAATGAGGAATTGGGCACCCACAAGTTGCAACAGATTAGTCCTGGGCAAGTGGTGAAAGCCATGATTCTCAATGCGCTTGGATTCATCAGTGCACCGTTGTACTTGTTCAGCGAGTTCTTTTCTGGCAAGCCTGTGGAGCATTTGTTGGGCGTTGGGGTGCGGGCAGAGCAGCTCAATGATGACCGACTGGGTCGGGTGTTGGATGAGTTATTTGACTACGGTACGACGACATTTTTCCTCAAAGCGGCGATGCAAGCCGCCCAACGTTTCGAGGTGAAGAGGCAACAATTCCACCTGGACTCCACCTCCTTTGCCCTTGATGGAGAGTACCAGAGTGAAGCGGCAGAGGGAGCAGCGACAGGGGGTGAGGCAGAACCGACCCCGATTCGCATCTGTCGGGGCTACTCCAGAGACCATCGACCTGAATTGAAGCAGTTTCTGGTGAATCTGGTGTGTTCCAACGATGGGGGCATTCCTTTGTGGTTTCAGGTGGGTAGTGGCAATGAGACCGATAGTCAAACGTTTGCCGTCATTGCCAAAGCCTTTGCTGAGCAATGGCAGGTCGAGGGGTTGATGGTGATGGATGCAGCCTTCTACAGCGAACCGAATCTCAAGCAGATGGGGGACATCCAGTGGCTCACCCGAGTGCCCCAAACGTTGAGTGCTGCCCAATCTTTAATTGAGAGTGATGAAACGGCGTTACTGGAGCGCCCCTGTTCGCTTAAAGGCTACCGACTGTGGGAGAAAACCGAACGTTATGGCGGGGTGGAGCAGCGGTGGATTCTGGTGGAGAGCCAACAGCGTCGCCAGAGCGACCCACGCTGGCAAGCAAGTTTCCTGAAACAGGAGAAGGCACTGCAACGGCAGTTGAAGGAACTATGCGCCCAGGTGTTTGCCTGTCGGCTCGATGCGATGGACGCACTGGTACGATTTGAGGAAACCTTGCAGTGGCACACCCTCAGCGGCGTGTCCGTTGACGCTGTCTTTGCCAAACGTGCTCCCGGTCGCCCCAAACGTTTGCCTAAAAGCAGCGATGAGGCTGAGCGACTCGGCTATCAGATTAAGGCGACTCTGGAGCGAACCGACGAGTTTGAGCAAAAAAGCAGTCAGAAGCGCAGCCGTTTCATTCTGGCAACGAATCAACTCGATGCCCAACAATTTCCCGCAGAACGGCTGTTGGTGGAGTACAAACAGCAACAAATGGTCGAGCGAGGCTTCCGCTTCCTCAAAGACCCGTTGTTCTTTACCAGCAGTGTGTTTGTCAAAAAGCCGCAGCGGGTGGAAGCCTTAGCCCTTTTGATGGCGCTCACGCTGTTAGTGTACAACCTGGCACAACGCAAACTACGACAGCAGCTTCAGCAAGCGGATGAAACCATCCTCGACCAGACGCAGAAGCCTACTGCCACTCCAACCGACATTCCGCAGGTTGACTTTAAATTATGAGTATGCTTCCAAATCCTGTTTTTCAGAAGCGCCTATTGACAAGACTTGTGGGTATCAACGCTAAAGTTCATGGCTGTGTAGAAATGTTGCGATAGAAATCTGTGTTAGAAAAGTACATATTTTCGGGTTGCTTGTCCATAAGACTTTCAGCGATCGGCAGGGCAACGCACAACTAAAAATATCTGTCAACCTGCGGCATATAGGCTCCAACCCTGCGCTGGGTGCTGCAAAAATTTCAAGCGATCCACCTGGTGACGCTGGAAGTGGGGCAGCAAGTGAGCAATCTCACCGACGAGCGCACCAAGATCATCCGCCTGTTGGGTTCCCACTGCTGTCGTTACTACCTGCTGATTTAATTCCTGTCAAGCTGCGGAATGTAGGGCAAAATGCAGCGGCGGCAGATCACCTTTAACTCAGCACCAGCAGCAGGGCTATTTCATTCTAGGCAGAGACGGTTGTTTGCCGTAAACTTGCAGTGT